>JBDSLN010000193.1:0-6651 GCA_039916365.1 Vicinamibacteria bacterium | reverse complement strand
GGTTTTGAGCGATGCCTCGAAGCGAGGTTTCGCATCCACATTTCGTAGAGAAGGCAGGTGGGGCGAAGCGGTCAGACGTCCTGTCGACTTATCAACCAGACCAGCCACGGCAACCCCCGCGCCCTTGGCTTCAGACTTCGGGTCCAGTTCATGTCCGAGCGCCGCCAACTGAACGCAGAGCGCTTCGATGGACTCGTGTTTCACGGCTGTCTCGCCGCGTGCGACCACTTCAAGGTCTCGGAGAGCCACCGCCTTGATGAAGGTACCGCCAATGTCGAAGCCGAGTGTGAGCATGGGTGAAGTCAGGGATTTTCCCGCGTGCGCGGCGCGGAAAGGTGATGTTATCAACCCGCTCCGACTGTACGATCTGGTCGATGACCACACGGAACGTTGGGAGAGTGGTGTCGCTTTGGCGCTATCCGGTCAAGTCCATGGCCGCGCAGTCGCTCGATACCGTCGATGTTTCATGGCATGGCCTCGTCGGAGATCGACGGTGGGCCTTCATTCGAGACGGCGTTGTTCGCAGCGGCTTTCCGTGGCTCACCATCCGCGAGAAACCGGAGATGCGCAACTTTGTGCCGTTCTTCGCGGACCCGACGCAGCCCAACAAGTCCGTCACGATGGTTCGCACGCCGACCGGTGAAGAGCTCGACGTCGTCGACCAGGCGTTGGCGGCGCATCTGGGTGGCGGAGTTCGCGTGATCAAACAGGACATGGGTGTCTTCGACACGTTTCCGCTTTCCCTCATCTCCACGCAGACGATCGCGACGCTTGGTGGCCTGACCTCGCTCGATCTCCACCCGCAACGGTTCCGTCCCAATCTCTTGATCGATGCTCCGGGCGAAGCGTTCCCCGAGGATGCGTGGGTTGGCGCGGTCCTAAAGATCGGGAGCATGCGCATGCGCGTCGACAAACCCGACGGGCGATGCGTCATGGTCAATCTCGATCCGATCTCATCCGAGAGCAACCCGAGCGTCCTGAAAACGATCGCGCGCGAACGTGAGTCACGCCTCGGTGTTTATGGCAGCACCGTTGAGCCGGGAGTCGTATCTGTCGGAGATGCGGTGTTTCTCGAATCAAAGGCTTGAACGGGCCCCGGGTAGATAATCGCGCAGAACTCATGACAACACTCGAAGGTCTCAAGAAACAGGGTCTTACGTGCGGCGAATCGGTCAAGGACGAGATGCGGCGCAATCTTCTGAAGAAGCTCCGCGACCGCGAGCCCCTCTTCCCGGGCATCGTCGGCTACGACGAAAGCGTGATTCCCGAAGTCGTCAATGCCATTCTTTCGAAGCACCACATGATCCTGCTGGGTCTGCGCGGTCAGGCAAAGACACGCCTGATCCGCCAGCTCGTCTCCCTTCTCGACGAGAAGATTCCCATGGTCAAGGGATGCGAGATTCGGGACGATCCGTTCGCGCCTCTGTGCGGTTCCTGCCGCGCGAAAGTCGCGGCTCAGGGCGACGGCATTGAGATCGACTGGCTCTATCGCGACGAGCGCTACGTCGAAAAGCTAGCTACCCCGGACGTCACCATCGCCGACATGCTGGGCGATCTCGACCCGATCAAGGCGGCCAAGGGCGGACACGTCCTGTCCAGCGATAGCTCGATTCACTACGGCCTGCTTCCGCGTTCCAATCGCGGCATCTTCGCGATCAACGAACTCCCCGACCTCGCGCCCCGTATTCAGGTCGGCCTGTTCAACGTCCTTCAAGAAGGCGACATTCAGATCAAGGGCTTCCCCGTCCGTCTGCGTCTGGACGTGGCCATGGTCTTCACCGCCAATCCCGAGGACTACACCGCGCGCGGCAAGATCGTGACGCCGCTCAAGGACCGCATCGGAAGCGAAATCCGCACGCATTATCCCGAGACGATCGAGCTCTCTGCGCTGATCACCGCGAGCGAAGCGTTCTCCAAACGCAGCCTGCCCGTCTTCATTCCTGAGTTTGTCCGCCACACCGTGGAAGCCATCGCCTTCGCGGCTCGTCGAGATCGGCGCGTCGACAAGAAGAGCGGCGTTTCGCAGCGCCTTGCGATCAGCGTCCTCGAGAACGCCCTCTCCTCGGCCGAGCGTCGCGCGATGGCCTTCGGTGAGACCGAGATCGTTCCGCGTATCTCCGACATCTACGTGGCTCTTCCCGCGGTCACCGGCAAGATCGAACTCGAATACGAGGGTGAGATGGCGGGCGGCGCGGCGGTGGGCCGTGAACTGGTTCGCGAGGGCCTGAAGGAAGTCTTCGCGCGCGAATTCGGAGGAACAAACCTGCGCGCGCAGATCGAGTTCTTCGAGCAAGGCGGCGAGATCGACGTTTCCGACGACAAGTCCGCAGGCGAACTCCTGGCGACGCTGTCGCGCGTTCCCGGCATCCTGGCCCATGCGGGCCGCGTGCTTCCGGAGCGCTCCGATGCCCCGACGCGAGCCGCGGCGGCCGAGTTCATCCTCGAAGGCCTCTTCGCTCAGAAGAAGATCGGTCGGTCGGATGCCGGCACCTATGTGGCGGTGGAGCGCAAGTCCGACGACGGAGCCGATCCCGATCGTCTCGAGCGTTTGGCGCGTCTCAAGCGGCAGGTCAATTAGGTACCCGACCCGACCCCTATGGCTCGCTACAAGTATCACAAGCACCGACCCAATCTCTGGGAGGATCTCGACCTCGCAGCGCTCGTGAACGCGATGTCCGAGTTCCTGCTTGGCAGCGGATTCGGCGAGCCCGCGGACGGTGAGTCTCAGACCACCCAACAGGATCTGAAGGACGCCATCACCAACGCTCTGATGACGAGCGAATTGCTGCCCGACGAAGATCTGCAGAAGCTTTTCTCCAGCGAGGAAGCGCTGAATGAGTTTCTCGAAAAGGTCATCGAGCGTCTGATGAACGCGGGCTTCATTCAGAAGTCCGAGATGGGCTCCGGTCCGCTCGACGAGGGCGATGGACAGGGCGAGGCAGGCGGCGAAGGCGCGCCGGTGAAGTTCGAACTGTCGGAAAAAGGCACGGACTTCCTGGGTTACCGCGCGTTGCGAGAACTCATGGGAGCGCTCGGCCGGTCTTCTTTCGGCGCGCATGACACTCAGGATCTTGCTACCGGCGTCGATGCCAGCGGTCCGTCGAAGGCGTACGAGTTTGGCGACACGCTGAATCTGGACGTCAGCGAAACGCTGCTCAACACCATTCGCCGAACCCAGTCCCTCGAAGTCAATGAAGACGACGGTCTCGACGTCGGCTACGAGGATCTGGTGGTGCGTCAGACCGAATACCGGTCGTCGTGCGCCACCGTGGTCATGCTCGACTGTTCTCATTCGATGATCCTCTACGGTGAGGATCGCTTCACTCCGGCAAAGAAGGTTGCGCTTGCGCTGTCGCATCTGCTGCGCACGCAGTACCCGGGCGACTCGCTGCGCGTGGTGCTCTTCCATGATTCGGCCGAAGAAATCCCCTTGTCTCTGCTGGGTCGCGTCAAGGTCGGGCCGCACTACACGAACACCCGTGAAGGACTGCGGGTGGCTCAACGGATCCTCGCCAGCGAACGCAAGGACATGAAGCAAATCGTCATGATCACCGACGGCAAGCCCACCGCGTTGACTCTGGACGACGGGCGCATCTATCGGAATCCGTTCGGCATGGACCCGAAAGTCATAGGACTGACGCTCAAGGAAGTGATCAACTGCCGTCGGCAGAACATCATGATCAACACCTTCATGCTGGCCCGCGACTATGAGCTGATGGCCTTCGTGTCGAAGGTTTCGGAACTGACTCACGGCAAGGCCTACTTCACGAATCCGTATGACCTGGGCGAAGCGGTGTTGATGGACTTCCTCCGCAAGAAGCGCACGGTCGGACACTGACGCTCACGTCGGGGCCACTCCGCTGAGCACGACGCTTCGTCCAAGGCCGGCGGTTCCCCGAGTCGTACGACGTGCGTCTTCGCCCCCACGGGCCTGGGGGTGGGATATCGCGGGGTTCGTCATCGCCTGCCTGATCGGCGCGGCGCTGGTCCAGTATCACCACCAGAAGCACTTCGATCCGCACATCGTGCGGGACGGATTCAACCTCCCCGGATTCGATGCGCATGTCTACGTGGCCATGGCCGAGGATCCCCGCTTCTTCACCGTGGGTCCGTGGGGCTATCGGATCCTGCTGCCGGGGTTGCTCGGAACATTCCTGCCCCCACGACTGATCGTGCCCGGCTTCGATTGGGCGGCGCGCGCTTCACTGGTCCTGGCCAGCGGCCTTCTCTTCGTTTACCTGCGCATCCTGGGCGGAACGATCAGGGCCGCGCTGGTCGCCGTCATGGTGATGATGATGACGCCCTCCGTCGATGTCGTCTTCGCGAATCCGTTCCTCGTCGAGCCCTTCGCGCTGATGCTTCTGCTGCTCGCGCTCATCGCCATCAAAGGCGGAGCCAGCACCTGGCTCATCGCCTTGTCGCTGATCCTGCTCTCGCTCACCAAAGAGATCTGGCTGCTTCTGCTTCCCATGATCTTCCTCAAAGAGGTTCACAACGGGGTGCGCGGCGCTTTCTTCAAGACGCTCCGACTGGGCGCGCCGCCACTTTGGGTCATGGCGATGATGCGCTGGATGTGGTCGCCACACGGCGGACCATCCAAAGCGGGGACGGACTTCATCGCGGCTCTCGGATCCATCTTCTCGAATATCAGCGTCTTCCTTCCGGAGTTTCTGCTCGGCGGTTTGATCATCGTGGCCGTCGCCGCGCTTTGGCAGGAGCGGGCGCGGGAATATCTGCTTGAACACTCCCTGACACTGCTGGCGCTCTTCACCCTGCCTCTCTTCGCCGCGGCCTACACAGGTGAGGGAGCGGCCACGAGCTTTTTCGCCGACGACGTCCGGCGGCTGCTGATCTATGCGCTTCCGTTCGTGGCGGCACTTGCAGTGCATCTCGACCCTGACCACGGACGAACGCACGCTCTGGGCCGCAACCGAAAGGTGGAACGCAGCGCCATGGCGCTGGTCTTCGGATTCATGCTGGCTCCCTGCGTGCTCGACAGCTATTCGCGGGCAGACCTGTCCACATCGCGCGATGGTCCATACGTCCTTGGCTTCACACGCGAGACTCTGCGGACGGCGCGGAAACTGGACCGGGGAGAAGCAGTCGTTCTCGACCCCGTAGAGAGGAAGTTCGCCTGGGGTGTCTCGCCTCCCAACGATCTGGCCAAGCTTCGATTTTTCCTGCGCGGCGGCTTTGGCCCTCTTGCCCACTACGGGATTCATGACATCAAGATGCGCGAACCTTCCGCGTGGCTCGCGATCCCCGTCCTTCAACCGCGTCCGCTGAGGATGACGCTCACCATGGACGCGCGCGCATCCGCCTGGATCACCGTGCTCGCGCGGGGCCATCGCGTCGGCGAGGTTCTTGTGGGTCCACAGGCCGTGCAGGCGACATTCGAGATTCCAGCGGCGCAACTTTTCCGAGGCGACAATCCAATCGAACTTCGTTGTGAGAAAGCGGCTGCGACTTTGCCACGCATCCTGCGCCTCGAACTGGCCGAAGCGCGACCCTTTCCTTAGCGACGACGGGCATCGATTTTGCTCGACCTCTGAACAATGCCAGACGTGCCATCGCTGTTCGCTGCCGTGGCCATGGCTTCCTGTGCAGGTTTCGCGAGCGCGCAGCAGCTCGTGATCAAGCCGGCCACGGCGCAGGTGGTGGCGGTCGACGTGGTGGTGACAGACCGAAAAGGACGGGCCGTCACCGATCTTGGGCAAGAAGACTTTGAACTGTACGAGGACAATCGTCCTGTCCAGGTGTCAGCCTTCGAGCCTCCCTCGGCTTCGCGTGGGGCGGCCGCGACAAAGGGGGCCCCAAATGTGGCGATGTCGGCGGAACGGGACATTCCCATCGCCGAGGTGTCAACGGTGGTCATCTACGTCGACCGCTGGCTGCTCTCCCCAGCCGGTCGAAAACGGGCTGTGGATCAGGCAGCCGAGCTTGCCGTCGCTCTCCTCTCACAGGGGGCAAAGGTCCTGGTGATCGCAGACGAGAACGGACTCCGTCCTCTGACCAAGCTGACCTCCGATGCTACGGAGGTTCGTCGTGCGCTTGCCCAACTCCAGGGCTGGGCCACTCAATCCTTCAGTGTCACGGACACCCGACACGTCCTGGAGGACATCCACACGACCATTCAGGGTGTCGCCGCCTCCGGTGGATGTGGTGCTACTCCCGCCTGTGTTTGCGCGCTGCCTCAGATCACCGACATCATCCGCACGTATGCCACGTCCCGCTTATTTGAAGCACAAACCGCCGCGGGTCGGCTTGCATTTGTGGCGAACGCGGCGGGAAGCCTGCCGGGGCGAAAGGTGCTGATCTATGTCAGCGAAGGACTGGAGCAACGTCCGGCGATTCAGCTGTTCGATCAGGTGCAGACGATCTGTCCGGAAGCCTTGTCCCGCGATGCGTCGGCTCTTTTTGTTCCAATGCTGGAGTTCGACACGTCCCAGGCCCTTAGGGAGGCGACCGCGAGAGCGAACGCGGCTCGGGTCACGCTTTATCCGATCGATGCCCGCGGCCTGACCGGTTTCTCGAGCATGGACCTCTCCCAGGCTGATCGAAGGTACATCCCGTCGGCAGGGAATGACATGGTGAAGGAGGCCAATCTGACCGCCCAGTACCACCTGCTTGCCGAAGAAACCGGGGGCTTCG
>JBDSLN010000192.1:0-3585 GCA_039916365.1 Vicinamibacteria bacterium | reverse complement strand
CGGCTAGCGCGTCGGAGGTGAGCGGACCGGTCGCCACGATGGCGAACGGCTCGGTTGGAAGGACGGGTCGTTCTTCGCGATGGATCACCACTCCGGGAAGCTTGGCGATTTCTTCGGTGACCCGTTGTGAGAAGAGACCACGATCGACGGCAAGGGCGCTGCCCGCGGGCACACGCACTTCATCGGCCACGCGAACGATGAGCGAATCCAGCCGACGCATCTCTTCCTTGAGGATGCCGGCTGCCTGATCGAGATCATTGCCGCGCAGCGAGTTCGAGCAGACGAGTTCCGCGAAGTCAGACGTCTGGTGGACCGGCGTCTTGAGGACCGGCCTCATCTCATAAAGATCGACCCCGACTCCGCGTTTGGCGAGCTGCCAGGTGGCTTCGCTTCCGGCGAGACCACCGCCAATAACGCTGACTCTCGGAAGAGGCGTCAAACGGCGTTCTCGGCGGCTTCGGAAGCTTCCGCTTTGGCGAGTTTCGCCGCCTCGGCCGCATCGCCTGCGACAGCAGCGTCGATGGCCCACTGCGGCGGGCCATCCATGGGCTTCTCATAGCCACAATCTTCGTCGGAACATGCGACTACCCAGCCCTGTTTCTTGGTGTCCTTCTGAAGCAAGTAAGGCTTCGCGCACTTCGGGCATGGCTCGGCGAGCGGTCGGTGATAGGCGGTGAACTTGCACAGTGGATAACGACGACAGCCGTAGAACGGTTTGCCGAAACGACCCTTGCGCTCGACTACCTGGCCTTCATGACACTCCGGGCAGAGGAGACCGATGTCTTTGGCTTCCTTCTTCTTTATGTATTTGCAGGTCGGGTAGTCGGAACACGCGATGAAGTTTCCGAAACGACCCTTACGCCACGCAAGCGGCTTCTTGCAGTCGGGGCAGAACTCGTTCTCGATGGGCTTGAGCTTCTCCAGTTCGAGGCGGCCTTCGGCGCCGCGGACAAGTTTCTTCGTGACCTTGCAGTCGGGATATTTCGGGCAGGCGAGGAAGAAACCGAATCGACCCTTTCGAGGCACCAGCATTTCCGCGTGCTCAGGACACGGCTGCGACAGTGCCTCTTCTGACGCTTCCGGCGCGCCTTCGGCCGCACCCGCAAGCTGCCGCGTGGTCTTGCAATCCGGATAGTTGGAGCAGGCGAGGAACCGGCCGTATCTCCCCCACTTCATGACCATGCCGGAGCCGCACTTGTCGCAGATCTCGTCGGTCTTTTCCTCGACCCCTTTGACCGAGCGCATCTTCATCGCCGCCGTCTTGAGGTCTTTCTCGAACTTCTTCCAGAACTGATTGAGCGTGTTGAGAAGCGTGTCCTTACCGTCTTCAATCTCGTCGAGCTCGCGCTCCATGCCTGCGGTGTATTCGACGTTGACGATGTCTTCAAAGTTCTCGATCAGCAGATCAGTGACCAGGAATCCGACCTCGCTCGGCCACAGGCGGCCGTCGCGCTTTTCGATGTAGTCGCGCGCTTCAATCGTCGAGATAATCGAGGCATAAGTCGACGGACGTCCGATGCCGTTCTCTTCGAGCTCCTTGACCAGGCTCGCTTCCGAAAAACGCGGAGGAGGCTCGGTGAAGTGCTGGTCGGTGTCGAGCTTCTGGAGTTTGAGTTTCTGGCCTTCTTCAAGCGGAGGAAGACCGTCCTTCGCCTCGGGTTCGGCATCCGCTTCGGCGGTGTTTGCCGCGGGGCCACCCATGGCTTCGGTCTTCTTGGCCTTCGCCTTGGCCACTTCCTCCATCGACTCCTCGTACACGGCGAGGAAGCCCTTGAACTTCATGACCTGACCGCGGGCACGGAGCATGTACGCAGAGGCGGTGATCTCCACCGCCGTCTCATCGAAGACAGCCGGCTTCATCTGGGATGCGACGAAGCGGTTCCAGATCAGCTCATAGAGCGCGATTTCGTCCTTGCCCAGGTGCTTGCGAAGGCTGTTGGGTGTAAGGCTCAGATCGGTCGGACGGATTGCTTCGTGCGCGTCCTGAGCGCCTTCCTTCGTCTTGTAGAAGATGGGCTTTTCGGGAAGGTAATCGGTGCCGTAAGCGTTGCCAATGTGATCGCGCACGGCGACCAAAGCGTCGTCGGACACGCGGGTGGAGTCGGTTCTCATGTAGGTGATGAGACCGACGCTGCCCTCGCCTCCCACTTCGAGACCTTCATACAGTTTCTGCGCGACCTGCATGGTCTTTTTGACCGGGAAGCGAAGGCGTCGGAACGCGTCCTGCTGCAGCTTTGAAGTGATGAACGGGGGTACGGGATAACGCTTGCGCTCTTTGCGCGTGACCTTCGAAACCGTGTAGGCGGCCTTCTCGAGATCCTTGCGGACCGCTTTCGCGTCGGCTTCGTTCGTAATCTCGATCTTCTCGCCGTTCTTGCGGGACAGACCGGCGGGCACGATCGGCGGAATACCGCTATCAAGGTGAGCGGTGACCGACCAGTATTCCTCGGGCAGGAACGCCTTGATCTCGCGTTCGCGTTCGCAGATCAGACGAAGGGCGACTGATTGGACCCGGCCGGCGGAAAGTCCGCGCCGAACTTTGTCCCAAAGGATGGGCGACACTTTGTAGCCGACAAGCCGGTCTAGAACGCGACGCGCTTGCTGCGCGTCCACCTTAGGGATGTTCAGCTCTTCTGGATGCTCAAATGCCTTTTGGATCGCGGTCTTGGTGATCTCGTGGAAGACCACGCGCTTGAACTTGGACTTGCCCTTGGCCCGCTTGCCACCCAGTTCCTGTGCCAGGTGCCAGCAGATCGCTTCTCCTTCACGGTCCGGGTCGGCCGCCAGAAAGACTTCGTCCGCATCCTTGGCCGCCTTTTTCAGCTCGTCCATGATCTTCTTGCGAGTCGGGAGAATTTCGTAGTCGATCTCGAAGCCGTTCTCGACGTCGACGCCCAGCTTGCTCTTGGGCAGATCCCGGACATGGCCCATGGAGGCCTTAACGGTGTAGCCCTTGCCGAGGTACTTATTAATGGTCTTGGCTTTGGCGGGCGACTCAACGATGACGAGGCGATTTGGCAAGATGAGAGGTCTTTCTTCCTTGGCTTCTAGGTGCGTCTTCCTTATCTAGGTTATGCCGGACTTGCGCTGCGGAACAAAGTGCCGGGCAATCTTTCAATCTTTCCATCAAGTTCGAGCTCCGAAAGACGCGCAATCAGGACGGATGGCGCAAGCCCCGTATCCACAGCGAGTTGGTTGACTGATTTCACCACCGAGTCAGCGAGTTTTTCGAGCACGGGATCGCGCATCTGAGATTTTTTTGCGAGGGTGTTGACACCCAGTCCGAGGTGTTCGAGGACGTCGTCGAGGCCCCGGATCAAGGTAGCGCCGTCCCTGATCATCAGGTTTGGACCGTAAGAAAGCGGGTCGCCAGGGCGACCCGGAACCGCCAGAACGTCCCGCCCTTCATCGAGGGCTAGACGGGCCGTGATCAGCGCGCCACTGCGGTTTCCCGCCTCGATCAGGATGACGGCTTCCGAGAGCCCGACGATGATGCGATTCCGCTTGGGGAAGTGAGTCGGCGACGGTCTGGTGCCAGGAGCGAACTCTGAGATCACCGCACCGTGCCCTTCGATGCGACCCGCC
>JBDSLN010000191.1:0-12114 GCA_039916365.1 Vicinamibacteria bacterium | reverse complement strand
GCTCACCAGCCGCGAGATGAAGCCCGACGACACGATCGTGGTGGTCGGCGGAATCCGTATCGGCGAACAGCGGCCAGTGGTGATCGCCGGTCCATGCTCAGTGGAAATGCGCGAGCAAACCGTCGAGACCGCAAAGCGGGTGAAGGCGGCCGGCGCGCACATGCTGCGCGGGGGGGCGTACAAGCCCCGCACCAGTCCCTACGCCTTCCAGGGTCTGGGTGAGAAAGGCCTCGAGATCTTGGCGGAGGCGCGCGACGTCACCGGATTGCCTTTGGTCACGGAGGTGATCGGCGTCGAGGTCTTTGAAGCAGTGGAAGCCGTGACGGACATTCTCCAGATCGGTGCGCGCAACATGCAGAACTATCCGTTGCTGCGTCGAGCGGGGAAGAGCCGCAAGCCGGTGCTGCTCAAACGCGGGCAGTCCGCCACTCTCGAAGAGCTTCTCCTCGCCGCCGAGTATCTGCTCGCCGAGGGCAACCGCAACGTCATCTTGTGCGAGCGGGGAATCAGAACGTTCTCCGATCACTCGCGCTACACCCTCGACATCAACATCGTGCCTGAGCTGAAGGCGCTGACCCACCTGCCTGTGCTCGTGGATCCGTCGCACGCATCCGGCAAGCGCGAGATGGTGGTGCCGCTCGCGCGCGCGGCGTTTGCCGCAGGGGCGGACGGCGTGATCGTCGAGGTTCATCCGTATCCCGACAAGGCGCTGTCCGATGGGCGTCAGTCGCTGAACCTCGACCTGTTCAACGAGATGATGCGCGGTCTGGACCGCTACGTGCCGGTGCCCGCTCCAGCTCCCGCTCTGGTGGCATGAGCGGCACTCATCTCCGGATCGATCGAGCCGCACCCGCATTGGAGGCGTTCACCCGTCTCTACGCGGGGGATCGTCATGCATTTCTGTGTGAATCGCTTGGTGAGGCTGGGCGCAATCGCTTCTCCTTCTTCGGGGGCCGTCCCACGCGGATCCATCGGAGTCGCCCCGCCGAGATCACGATTGAAGACGTGGCCACAGGAGACGTTCACGCCGACACACGGGATCTGCTCGATTCGATCCGCGCGTTGTTGAGCGAGGCGAACGCGCTTCCCGATGTGCCGCCGTTCTCGTCCGGCGTGATCGGCTATCTCGGCTACGACGTCGTCCGTCGTTTTGAGCGCCTGCCTTCTTCCCCACCAGATCCGGAAGGCGTGCCTGACAGCGTTTTGTTTGTCCCCTCCGAGATCATCGTGGTGGATCATGAAGCAGGCACCACTGACATCGTGATTCACGGCGCGGACGCTGGAACCGTGCGCGCGGCGGAGATTCGCCAGAAGCTCGAGACGACAGAAATTGCAGCGACGGACGTTTCGGCGCCCGGCCCACCCATCGACCTTGAACCGAGAACCAGCCGTCCAGAGTTCGAGGCAGGTGTCGAAACCATGCTTGAACACATCCGCGCCGGCGACATCTTCCAGGGCGTTTTGTCGCAGCGCTTCGAGACGGCGTTTACGGGAGACCCGCTCGATCTGTATCGGTCCCTTCGGCGAACGAATCCGGCACCGTATATGTACTTCCTGAAACTGGGATCGGATCATGCGGTGCTCGGCTCGTCGCCCGAAATTCTGGTCAGCCTCGAAGGGCGCAAAGCCTTGACCCGTCCGCTGGCCGGAACCAAACCCCGCGGCCCAACACCAGAGATCGACGTTCAGAATGCGACCGATCTTCTCGCCGACGAAAAAGAGCGCGCGGAACACGTGATGCTCGTGGACCTCGCCCGCAACGATCTCGGCCGGGTCTGTGAGTACGGATCGGTGAAGGTCACGCGCCAGTTCGAGATCGAGCGCCACGCGCGTGTGATGCACATCGTTTCCGAGGTGGAAGGAAGGCTCCGTCCCGAGCACGATGCGCTCGACCTCTTCCGCGCGACCTTTCCGGCGGGCACGGTCAGCGGTGCGCCGAAGATCCGCGCCATGGAGATCATCGATTCCCTGGAGCCGGTGCGACGAGGTCTCTATGGTGGTGCCATCGGATACATCGATCCCGCCGGACGCATGGACCTGTGCCTCGCCATTCGAACGATGGTGGTCCACAAAGGCCGCGTCCTTCTTCAGTCGGGTGCCGGAGTCGTGGCGGAGTCTGATCCGGAGCGCGAATACGAAGAAACGCGGCACAAAGCCTCCGCCCTCGTGAATGCCCTTGAAGGCTGTGTCGCAGCACGAGCACCGAAAGGAGTCCCCGCATGATCGCCGTGATCGACAACTACGACTCCTTCGTCTTCAACCTGGTGCAGGCGCTCGGCTCGATGGGCGAGGAGATCAAGGTTTTCCGCAATGACGCCATCGACGTCGAAGGCCTGAAGTCAATACGACCCGACCACCTGGTCCTGTCGCCGGGACCCGGTCGTCCAGAGGACGCCGGCGTGACGATCGAAGCAATTCGTGAATTGTCTTCGACCGTCCCAACTCTGGGCGTGTGCCTGGGCCATCAGGCGATCGCGGCTGCCTTCAGAGGGAATGTGGTGCGAGCCGACGAACTGCGGCACGGAAAGTCTTCGGATGTCGAGCACGATGGCGAAGGACTGTTCGCCGGTCTGGCTTCGCCCTTCCGCGCCGGGCGCTACCACTCGCTCGTCGCGGAGAGATCAAGTTTGCCGGCGGAACTGCGCGTGACCGCATGGACAGCGGATGGAACCATCATGGGCCTGAAGCATGTGGCTCGGCCGCTCTTCGGAGTTCAGTTCCACCCAGAGTCTGTCCTGACCCCGGATGGCTTTCGACTTCTGTCCAATTTCGTGAACGTCAACACTCAAGCGTCAGGCCGAAGGAATCCGATCGTCCGCGTCGTGTAGTCTCGATGCACACTGCGGGATCGGCATCATCCGCATGGTGGGGGGACTTTCCATGACACTTCGCACTTCGTTTGTCTGCGCGCTGCTGTGCGCGGTTTTGTGCGGCCCATCGCAGGCGCAGACGCCGCAGAAGCCGCCTATTGCCTTCGGGACCGATCTGACTGTCATTGCGGTGCCGGTGTTCGTGACCGGCAAGGACGGCAAGACAATCCCTGGCCTGACTGCAACGGACTTCGAACTGTTCGATGCGGGCAAGCCCGTCAGCATCGACAGCTTCGTGGCGGTGAGTTCCGGCCAGCAGACAGGCTCTTCGGTGGAAGCCACCTCGTCCGCGATGCGTCGGCAGTTCCTTTTTTTATTCGATCTGGATTTCTCACGTCCAATCAACCTCGAGAAGTCGCGCCGCGCGGCCAAGCAGTTCATCCTCAAAAGCCTGTCGCCCGGCGACCTGGTGGCCGTAGCCACGGTCAACCCCGTGGGATTCAAGGCGCTTTTGAACTTCACCACCGACCGCGCTCAGGCGGTCTCCGCTATCGACGGGCTCGGCTTGGGCGGTGCCGGCCGGCAAAGAGATCCCTTGGGTCTCCTTTATGACGCGGGCCTCGCTCAGGATCTCGCAGGTGCCACCGATCAAACCGGTGGATCGGGCCGTGGGCAGGAGATTCTGGCCGACGAATTGAGAGACCAGGCGATTCAGCTTGTTGGCGGGGATCGGCGGTTGTACGCGAGACACGTCGAGCAGTTCCTCGGGGGCTTTCAGAGCCTCGCCCGCACCCTCGACACGATCAAAGGGCGTAAGCAGATCATTCTCTTCTCCGAGGGATTCAGCAGCGCGGTTCTGCAGGGCGCTGCAGGTTTGGATCGCGCTCAGAGTTCCTCCGCTGTTTCCGAAGGGCGCTTATGGGAAGTGGACTCAGAGAATCATTTCGGATCCTCCTCCGGGCAGTCGGCCATGGACGGGCTTTTCACGGCGCTGCGCGGAGCCGATGTGGTCGTGCATACGGTCGATGTGAATGGATTGGGCGACAGTCTCAATCTGCAGAGTCAGGAAGGCGACGAGGCGCCGGTTCAAGGCAAGAATTCTCTGGCGGAGATCGCGTCGAACTCGGGCGGACGCTTTATCCGCTCCGCGAACAACATCGAATCGGCGCTCGGTGAGATTCTGGCCGCGACGCGCGACTTCTACATCCTCGCGTTCGCGCCCTCGCCCACCGACAAAGGCAAGCCACGCAAGCTCACGGTCAAGGTGAAACGGCCCGGCGTCTCGGTCTCGCATCGTGCTTCGTACTCACTTCCCGACCCCAAGAAGCCCGAGCCCGCTCGAGCGGCGATTGAATCGGCGGAGCTCATCGCGAAAGGCATCACCGGCGGATCCATCAAGGTCAAGGCCTACGCTTTGCCTTACCGCGCGCAGGATGGAAAGCTCGCCCTGCCCGTGGTCGTGCAGATTCCCGCGGAGGCGCTCGCCGATGCGGTGAAGCGGAAACAGATCGGCCTTCAGGTCTTCGGCTATCTCCTGGATCAGCACGGCACGGTGGTCGACTTTTTCCAGGCGACCCCCGATCTCGATCCGCTGCAGGTCGGCGACCTCGTCAAGAAGAGCGGCCTGCAGATCATCACGACCTTCGCGGCCGTCGAGGGTCCTATGGAACTTCGGCTTCTCGTGCGTGATCCTGTAGGAGCGACGTGGGGAGCGCTCCGTCAGAGCGTCGATTTTCCGGCTTTCGCGACCGGCGGGAACACGCATTTTGCGTCCGCGCCACTGTTCGTCGACGATCCCTTCTCTCGCTTGGCGTTGCCCACGGTCACGAAGCAGCGGCCCAATCGGGAAATTCCTTTTCGGCTGGATAATCGGCCCATCACCGCGGACGCCGATCCCATCCTGAAACGCGGAGCGGCGCGCGAGGTGTGCGTCTACGTGCGCCCGGCCAGTGGCGCCGCGCCTACGGTAGACCTTGCGTTGATCTCCGCGGATGGTTCGAAGCATTCTCAGAAGGCCGAGAAGATCACCGTGGTCAAAGACACGGATGGTTTTGACCGCGTGGTGTTCTTCTTCTCCCCAACCGGCGTCGAGCCCGGGATCTATGCGTTGAACGTGGGCATGAGCGGCTCAACCTCCTCGTCGCCCGTGCGCATTCAGTAGGGCTACGACCGCGCCAGGGCTATCCGAGATTCAAAGACTGGATGTGAGCGCGCAGCGCAGGACCAAGGTCCGGCCGCTTAAGCGCCAGGTCGACCGTTGCCTTGAGGAAACCAAACTTCTGACCGGCGTCGTAGCGCGTTCCTTCGAATTCGTAGCCTAGAAGGCGCCGTCGCGCCGCCAGCGTGCGCATGCCGTTCGTCAGCTGGATCTCTCCGCCCTTGTCCCGAGCCGTGGCGGCGAGGTCGTCGAAGATGTCGGGGGTCAAGATATAGCGGCCGATGATCGCGAGATCGGACGGAGCATCTTCAGCCTTTGGTTTTTCGACCAGCTCGCTCAGCGCGTGCACGCGTGGATTCTTCGGATCCTGCTGGCCTCTGATCACTCCGTAGGCAGAGATCTCGGCGAGCGTCACTTTCATGAGGGCAATCACGGGATCGCCGCCGTTCTCGAAGATGTCGATCATCTGCCGCAACACCGGCTTCTCCGCGTCGATCAGATCGTCCGGCAGCATCACGGCGAACGGCTCGTCGCCAACCATGCTTCGCGCGGCAAGCACCGCGTGGCCGAGGCCCAACGGTTCCTTCTGTCGGATATAGGAAATGGAAGCGAGGTCCGAGACCTTGCGCGCTTCGCTTACAAGGTCGTGCTTGCCGCGTTCCTTGAGCGTCGCCTCGAGTTCGTAGGCGATGTCGAAGTGGTCTTCCATTGACGACTTCGACCGGCCGGTCACGATGATGATGTGTTCGATGCCGGAGGCGACGGCCTCTTCCACGGCGTACTGGATGATCGGTTTGTCGACTACGCACAGCATCTCTTTGGGCATGGCTTTGGTCGCCGGAAGGAATCTGGTCCCGAGGCCCGCGGCCGGAATGACGACTTTTCGAACCTTTTGAGGCATCCGGGAGAAAATAGCATCGCTTCGTGAAAACGCGTCAGGTGACGCGGCCTGTCATGAATGCGTTTCGGAAGGAAAGACCGTGCTCGAACTACGCTACGTTGCCGACCACAAAGACATCATCCAGACCATGCTCAAGGACCGGGGCGACGACCCCGCCAAGGTCTTTGCAACGTCCGATCCCTGGGATCTCGATAGCCGTCGTCGCGAGATCATTCAGAAGGTGGAAGCCCTCCGCCATCGTCAGCGTGTGGCCGGGGAAGAGATCGCGCGCCGTGGCAAGGCTAAGGAAGACACGTCCGTGCTCAAGGTTGAGATGAAGGCGGTGTCGGACGACATCAAGGCCTTCGACACGGATCTCGCCGCCATCGAATCGACGCTGCACGATCTGATGCTCGTTCTGCCGAATATTCCCGATGCCAGCGTGCCCCGCGGGGGCGCGTCAGCCAACTCGATTGTTCGCAAGGTCGGGACTCCGAGGACCTACGACTTCGAGCCAAAGCTCCACGGCGATCTCGGCGCGAGCCTTGGCATCATCGACTTCGAACGCGCCGCGAAGATTTCGGGCGCTCGTTTCTCAAGCCTTTGGGGCGCAGGCGCTCGCCTTGAACGCGCTTTGATTCAGTTCATGCTCGACCTTCACACGAAGGAACGCGGCTACCTCGAAATCATTCCGCCCTATCTGGTCTTGCCAGAAACGCTGGTCGGGACCGGCAATCTTCCGAAGTTCGAAGGCGAACTGTTCAAGACCGGCACCGCAGAACGCGAGCTGTATCTGATTCCCACCGCCGAGGTTCCTCTTACCTGCCTGCATCGCGATGAGATCCTCGAAGCCGAAGATCTTCCCAAGAAGTTTGTGGCCTTCACTCCGTGTTTCCGATCGGAAGCGGGCTCCTACGGGAAGGACGTGCGCGGTCTGATCCGCCAGCATCAGTTCCACAAGGTGGAACTCGTGAAGCTCGTCGCCGAAGAGAGCTCGATGGATGAACTCGAAGGCATGGTGAGCGACGCAGAAGAAGTCCTGAAGCGCCTCGACCTGCCCTATCAAGTCGTGCTTCTGGCGAGCGGCGATATGGGCTTTGGTTCGTCGAAGACGTATGACATCGAAGTCTGGCTGCCCGGACAGAACGCCTACCGTGAGATTTCATCCCTCTCAAACTGCAAGGACTTCCAGGCGCGACGCGCGCAAATCCGCTACCGCAAGGAGCACGGTGCGAAGCCCCGGTATGTTCATACCCTTAACGGCAGTGGCCTCGCCGTGGGCCGAACAATGGTGGCGGTCCTGGAGAACTATCAGCAGAAGGATGGGACCGTCATGGTTCCCACTGCTCTGCGTCCGTACATGGATGGTCTTGAGGTCATTCAGACGCGCTGATGTTTCTAGATTTTGCCTCACGCACAGTGGGGCAAATCGCCGCGAAGTGGGCAAAACCTTGAGTTCCAGCGTGGCACGCTCGTTGCTTCTCAACGAATCGGTCAACGTTGTCTTGGCGCGCTTCGCGACGTGCGGACGCAACCAATGGCGGCGAGGTCAAAACGGTGCCTGTTATATAGTCATCGTGAGCTTCGCCGTCCTGGCCCGAGACGCCGCAACCGCCCCGTGTTCGTTTGAAACATCGAGAGAAGTAATGTTCGATCGATCACAGCGCAACCCAATTTCAGCCGTACCCTTTGCAATCAGGGTCGTCGTTCCTAACCGTGGAGAAATTATTTATGAAACAGAAGTCCCTCCGTTACCTGAGCGCTCTGGCGATCGCGACCCTCGCGACGTCCGGCTACTCGCAGACCGCGCCCGCGGGCACGGTTCTACGAGCCGACGTCAAGACGTGGGTGATCACCGTCGATGGCAAAGACTACGAGGCACGTCCCCTGACGCCCACGTTCTCCGGGTCGTCGGGCTACTTCTGGCTTCCCTCCGCCTACACCGTGGCGAAGAAGCGCACGTCGTTCAGCCTCTATCGCAACAACCTTGATCGCAATCCGAAGGATCTCGACGCATCCACGATCGGCGCGAGCATTGGCTATGGCCTCAGCGACAAACTGGAAATTTTCGGCACCTTCGGCTTCCAGCGTAACGACGTTGACCGCCGCACCGATCCCGGCTTTGTGAACGACTTCCCGAACGCGGGCCGTCAGGCCACATCTCCCGGATGGCAGACGGGTGCGGGGGACGTCATCCTCGGGTTGAAGTACAGCTTCCTCGATGACTACGCGGGCGACGCCGTCGGCCTCGCGATCCGTCCCACCGTCAAGCTTCCCACCGCGTCGTTCGACAAGGGTCTCGGCACCGGCAAGGTCTCTGCGGGCGTCGACTTGATCCTCTCGAAGAACTTCAACCGCAAGGCTGAGCTCACGGGTTCGATCGGCTACGTCACCAACGGCGACCCCAAGGGATTCGACATCGGCCACGCGGTCCGTTGGGGCGTGGGCTTCGCGGCCCCGATCTTCTCCAAGGTTTCTCTCCAGGCGGAAGTCACCGGCTCGAAGTACTCCGGCGGCTCTTTCAAGCAGGTGAACCCGATTGATCTCTACATCGGTCCCACCTTTTTCTTCGGCAAGGGCTTCTTTGTTCGGCCCGCCTACTCGCGCAACCTAAACTTCACCGACGGTCCAACGTCTGGAAAGAACTCCACCGCGACGCTCAGCGGCAAGATTCTCTCCGTTGGCTTCTCCGGCGCTGCCAAGGGCCGCGAAATCTATGTGGCTCCACCCCCGCCTCCGCCGGCGCCGGCTCCGCCCGTCGCTCGCATGGAAAATCGTCCTCCGACCGTTTCTCTCGATGCCGACAAGACCAACGTGATCACTTGCGACACCGTTCGCTTCCGCGCGAACGCGTCTGATCCTGATGGCGACACCCTGACCTACGCGTGGACCACCACCGCGGGCAAGATCGTCGGCGAAGGCCCCAACGTCACTCTGGATCCCGGTTGCCTGCCTGCCGGCACCGACGTCAACGTGACCGTGACTGTCAATGACGGCCATGGACACGATGCGAGTGCCAACCGTCACGTCATGATCGAAGCGAAGGCTAAGCCGCAGACCGTCACCCGTTCCGTGGGACCGTTCGCGATGAACAGCACTCGTCTGAACAACATGGACAAGTCCGTCATCGACGACATGGCGACCCGTCTCCGCCAGGATCCGGCGAGTCGTCTCCTGATCGTTGGCTACGCTGAAACGGGCGAGCGCAACCCTGACGTCCTCTCCCGCAAGCGCGCCGAGGCGGTCAAGGCCTACATGGTCAAGGAACGTGGCATTGATGCCTCCCGCATCATCACCCGCGGTGCTGGTGCCGCCGGTGGTCGTAAGGCCGACCTCACGTTCGTGCCGGACGGCGCCGATATGCCGATGATGTAACTCCAGACCGGCCCTGCTGGGCCTGCCCGGAAGTTCTGGGGCGCGAGTTCGACTTCACGGTCGGCCTCGCGCCTCTCGTTTTTTTGGTGAGCATTTTTCCCCGCAGGATCGTCCTAAGTTGAAGATGAGAATTCGCTACGCATGTTTGATGGTCGCTCTGACGCTTGGGGAGCTGCTGACCCCCGCCTCCGCAAAGGCGGAGGCCATGAAGTTCAAACCGATGGGTCCGCAGGGCGGTGAGGTTCGTTCCCTCGCTCGCGACCCAAGCGACGCGCGCCGGCTCTTCGCGGGGACGGTGGACGGGATCCTCTACTCGTCTCCCAATGCCGGTGCCTCGTGGGCACGGCTGGATCCCGGGTTTCCTCGGCGTGGTGTCAGTCTCGACGACATTCTGATCACGGAGGAAGGCGACCTGTTTGTCTCCTTCTGGAACATTGACGGGACGGGTGGTGGAGTCGCGCGCAGCACGAATCATGGAAAGTCCTTCAAGATGATCGGCGCGGGGCTGGAAGGTGAAGCGGTGCGCGGTCTGGCGCGCGCGCCCTCAAAGCCATCGGTCTTCGTGGCCGTCACGCGGAACGGCGTATTCCGTTCGACCGACGAAGGTCTGACATTCTCCCGGATCTCTCCGAGGACTCACGCCGATCTGAAGATGGTCGGCTCGGTCGCGATCGACCCTCGAAATGACAACAGCATCATGGTTGGAACTGCGCATCTGGCCTGGCGCACGGATAACGGAGGAGCGTCCTGGCGTCCCATTCATGAAGGCATGATCAACGACTCCGACGTCATGACCCTCACTCTGGATCGGCGCGAGCCGACCACCGTCTTCGCCACCGCCTGTACCGGGATCTGGCGATCACGGAACTCCGGCAGTTCATGGACGAAGGTCCTCGGCATTCCGTCTGTGAGTCGACGCACGCGCGCATTTGCCCAGGATCAAAATCGCGGCAATACTTTCTACGCGGGCACCACCGACGGCGTCTACGTGAGTGAAGATGACGCGAAGACCTTCACCCGCACCACCTCCGCCGGGCTGGTGGTGAACGCCTTGATTTCGCTGGGCGGCGGACGGGTGGTCGCGGGCGTTGAGGGTGAAGGGATGCTCGTCTCCACCGATTTCGGGCGCAGCTGGGCTCCGTCGAACGACGGATTCCGCGAGCGACTGGTGCGCCAGATCATGACGGATGAACCGCGCAATCGCGTTCTCGCGCTGACCGGCGCGGACGGCCCGAAGAACAGTGCCTTCTTCGAACTGGACCGCGCACAGGAACTCTGGCGTCGCATCGAGCTTCCCGACAACCGCGAGATTCGTTCCATGGCTTTGTTCGAAGATGGGCAGATCGTTCTGGGAACCGATGACGGCGTCTTTCTGGGAACCCGAACCGGTCCTCCGTGGACGCGCCAGAGCCTCACCATCGGCGTCGTCGATCCTCATCCGCATGTCGACGATCTTCGTATCCGCGGTCGCCGGGTTTTTGTCGCCACCGACGCGGGACTCTTCGCCAGCCGAGACGGCGGGGCCAACTGGACGCTCCTTCGTTTTGGTCCGACCCGTTCGGTCGTCACCCTCGCCATTGCCGCCAACGGACGCGTGGTCGTGGCAACACCGCTCGGGGTTTACTCGGCGGGCGACGACCTTCAGTTCCAGCAGGTGGCCGCGGTCGGCATCCGCGGGCTGAAGCGTCTCGACTTCGCGCCGGGCAGCGACGTGAAGGTCTTCGCCGCGACGTCGTATGGCCTTCTCGTCAGCAACGATGCAGGCCAGTCCTGGTATGACACCAACGCCCCGCTCGGTCGCGTCACCAGCCTGGTGCAGAATGACGATCGCCGAACGGTGTACGCCGCAGACGCGGACCTCAAAACCGTCTTTGTCTCCAAGGATGGCGGCCATACTTTCTGGCCGCTCGAAGCGGAAGGCCTGCCCTCGCAGCGCACCTTCGCCTTGGCGATCGAGTCGGCGTCCCGCAAGGGCGGCGGCCTCGCGCGCCTGATCGTTGCGGCTTCGGGTGGGGGTCTTCTGGAAGCGGAGATTGAAGAGCCGGAATCGACGGACGGAAAAAAGCAGTAGCCTTCGAGGCCGCTCATGAACATCCTTCTCTCGGCGCTCTTCCTTCTCCTTGGTCTCGCGGACAGGCCGCAGGTTCAGTCGCCGGAGCGGGTCGTTTCTTCGACACCTCAAACCAACGCGTCCGCCGACCTCGCGGGTTACATCGCGAGCCTTGAAGAGCCGGGCCGCGCCGAGTGGCAGAAGCCGGATGAAGTGATCCGCGCGCTCAAGCTGGGCGCCGGCGAAACGCTCTGCGACGTCGGTTCAGGCCCCGGCTACTTCGCGCTGCGCGCCGCGCGGCGTCTGGAAAACTCCGGCTGGGTGTACGCGGAAGACGTGGAAGCGTCCATGATCGATGCGCTTCGGGACCGGGTGAGTCAGGCGCGTCTTTCCAATGTCACCCCGATTCTGGGTATGGCCGACGATCCGCTTCTGCCCCGCGGCGCGTGCGACGTGATCCTCATCGTCAACACCTACCATCTCTTTCCCAACGGCCCCGCCTTCTTGAGGCGGCTGGGTAAGTCACTCAAGCCAGGCGGTAGGCTGGTAAACATCGACTTCCACAAGCGGGAGACTCCGCAGGGTCCAGCACTCGCTCGCCGCGTGGCCAAGGAAGCTTTCATCGCCGCGGCGCAGCGCGCCTCATTCAAAACGGCGGGTGAGGAGACCTTTCTTCCTTACCAGTACTTTTTGGTGCTCAAGCCCATTCGCTGACTCGTGCGGCGCTGCGTCAGCTCGCTTACGGCAGGAAGCGCGAGAAGAAGGGCAGCTTAGAGATGTCGGAGTAGAGGATGAAGACCATCAGCGCCATGATGAGCACGAAGCCGGCGTTGAGGAACAC
>JBDSLN010000190.1:0-2517 GCA_039916365.1 Vicinamibacteria bacterium | reverse complement strand
GACGCTCATCCGCGACATGCTTTCGTTGACGCGGCTGCGGATGTCGGAGGACTGAGCCGACTGCTCGGGACCGGGCGTGCTGGAAAGAAGTTGGACGTTCAGCGCATCCGACTCGGCGTCGGTTTCGGGCAGGTCGGCCTCGGCCCGTCGCTGTCACTTCCTCAGAAGGTCATACGCGCAGTTCGTGGTGATCCGGTGGAGCCAGGTTGAAAGCTCAGAGCGATTCTCGAACTTGTCGAGGCCGCGGTAGGCCTTCAAGAGGGCTTCCTGCACAACGTCTTCGGCGTCTTGTTCATTTCGGGTCATTCGATAAGCCAGTCGGTGAAGTGAACGGGCATGACTCGTTACAAGGGTTCTAAACCCCTCACCATCGTCCTGGCTGAGGGCGACCCCCGTTTCCGGGGGCGCTTGTCCGAGTCCGCTCATTCGTATCGTTTGACGCCGCCTTCCGCCGGAGGTTAGCAAGGCCACTCAAAGTCCATCGGAATCAATGTCTTGGATGAGTTATCTGCCACCCGGTTGGACGTACGAACCCGCGCGTTCGCTAGCTCCATTCATCGAAAGAAAATGTTCTGCAACGTTCGCTTAATTTTCGCGATCCTCGGACCTGGACTTGTAGCGAGATTAGGTACCCTGCCGATATGAAGATTCCGAAGACGCTCACTCTCAATTGCCTGTGCGGCGAAGGCTGCTCCGTGGACCTCACCTTCGATGCCTACGGGCCGGTACCTTTGGGAGTGATTCACTGCGACTTCGTCTATTGCGCGAAGTGCCAGGCGCCGATTGCGTTTCTTCTTCCCGAGGGGCTGGCCAAGCGGAACGAGGATCGCTATTCGATGATCGATAGTCGTGTCGAGGAAGAGGCCAAGGGCCCCACACGCGGCGCCACTGCCGTCAGCCTCCTGCCTGGACGAGCGAAAGTGAAGATGACCACCGACGAGATCATGTCGCTGACTCGCGCGTAGCCGGCCATGGGACGCGAAGACCATAAGCCTCAGGGATCTTCGTTGCGAACCGTCGCCTCGGGCCGGCCCTGCAGAGCGGACTTCGTGTTCGGCCGGGCAACCCGTGGGTTCGTCCTCACCCGCATCATCCAGATGCTCGCTCGCCAAAGGCGCGTCAAAGGTCGCGCCACCGCCGTGGACGCCGACGCGGCGCAAGGTCTGGGCGCAACACCGGCGCTCTCGATAATCGCCCGTTAACCACGCGACGACCAGCAGCGTTGGCGAGGGTGGCATCAGCCTCCTCTCTGAAAACCGATTCGCTTTCCGGGCTTTCGGACCGGAACCATCAACTCCCGGATTGCGTCGAAGACTGCGCGAAATTGACCGTCGTACTTTCGTTCCAGGACGTCGAGGCGGCGGGAAAGATCGGCGTTTGATTCGAGCAGACGACGCAGCCTGACGAAGGCCCGCATGACCCGATGCAGTGATGTACTGTCTCGCCGCCATTGAAGAGTTTGAAGTGCTGGCCCCGGCGGGGATTCAGGCCATCGCCTTCGAGATCGCTGCTCTGGGTCAGGGCGGGCTTTCCGTGAAGGAGCCTTCCTGGAAGTACGCGTTGAAGTCGCTGCCGGGTCGCGAGTTCAGCGGTCTGCTGCTCGTTTCGATGATGTACGTCGGCTTCAAGCAGATCGACCCGTCGGTGAATGTCGGCTTCGATCTGTCGAAGGAGTACGAGCGCGCCCACGCGCTTCGTCAGGCAAAGCAGGACTGAAGGACCCGCCGCCGGACCAGAGCGGTGAGGAAGGTGTTGCTGATTCGCATTACTTGTTTCGGGATCGATGTGGCACTCGAGGCGTTGCGCGAGGCATGGCGCGAACGCAAGGCGACATCCGATGAGCTCTGGCGCTATGCCAAGGTGAACCGTGTCGCCAACGTGATGCGTCCTTATCTGGAAGCGCTCACGTGAGCGCCGCGAACCCCGCGAACCCCGCAGCCTCCATCCACGCTCGTCTTCTAAAGGGAGCCAGTGAACGCGGAGAGACCTTCAATCTCACGCTCACCCGCTACGCGGTCGAGCGCTTCCTGTACAGAATGTCCGTCTCCAAGGCGCGCGACCAGTTCGTGCTCAAGGGCGCTCTTCTCTTCGATCTCTGGTTTGACGCGCCTCACCGGCCTTCGAAGACCAGTCGGATGCGAAAACGTCCTTCGCGCTCCGCTTCTACGACGTTGGGTAGGCTCATCGCGACCTCAGTTTAGGGGTTGTCCAAAGCAGGGACTCGGCGCGTCTTCATACCAAAGGATGCCTTGAATATGGAGCAGATTCGATTCCATACTAAAGGCTGCCTATCGAATGGGAGAGAGCTTCAATCTCGAGCTCACGCGCTAAGCGGGCGAGCGAACTAGGCGGATCTAGGTCAGCCGAGGGAAAATACCCGGCTGATGACCGGAAATACCGCCGTCTTGCCGGTCCTTGAGCCCGAACTCGCCGTTGATCCTTCGGCGCCCGCCGCCACTTTGGACCTCGACGCCGTCCATCGCTGCACCGAACTGCTCGAAACCATCGTGGCCGATC
>JBDSLN010000189.1:0-2665 GCA_039916365.1 Vicinamibacteria bacterium | reverse complement strand
ACCTGCGCATGAGCCTGCCTTTTTTGAGAATGGCCAGATGACCGTGCCCGTACCCAGCTGAAATCGAACGGTTCCCGAGATCCGCCATTCTCTCAGAGCTCTCCGTATCAGGTTTGACTCGGGGTCTCGCCCGTCGGTTGAGGACGTTTCGTATGAAAAGGCGCGTTGCGAAGGAGCGACCCTTCGGTCTTACGACGCGCGAACCTGGACTTCGGTTCCACTGAAGGCGGCGGTCCCGCACAGGTCATCCAGACGCCGTTCGTCGGCCACGTCGTTGAAGCTGGCGCCGCGGTGTTGCCGAGCAATATCCAGCCGAACGCCATCGCGGTCATGGCCGAAACCGTGCGGCAGGGAGACGACACCGGCGCGGATCGCATCCGAGACTTCGAGAGGCACCAACACTTCCCCGGCGCGCGAACTCAGACGCACAATCTGTCCGGTGCGCAGACTGCGAAACGCAGCATCGGCCGGACTCATGATGAGGGTGCAGCGATCCGCGCCCTTCATGAGGCGCGCGGCGTTGTGCATCCATGAGTTGTTGCTGCGAAGGTCCCGGCGGCCGCTCAGAGCGAGACTCGCGTTCGCATCGGGTTGCACGGCCCGGGCCGCCATCCAAGCCTTGAGCCTGGGAATGTCGTCAATGAATGCTTTCGGCGCGATCTGAATCCGGCGATTGGCATGGCCAAGGCGAGCGGGCAATGCCGGCTGGAGCGGGCCAAGGTCGACGCCTGAGACTTCCCTCTCAAGCCGCTCCATCGACAATCCATCGGCGAACGGATTGAGGCCCGCGCCGTACGGTCCGAAGCGAAGCGCCTCGGCAATAACACCGCGCGGGCCGAGACGGCCCATCACGCTCCGCGTGATGCGACCGGCGAGGCCGCGGCCGCCGCGCATTTCGGCGAGGCGGTTGGAGAGAGCGAGCAGGATCTCCCAGTCGTGACGTTCCCCGGCCGGCTTTTCGAACAACGCGGGTGAGAACTTAGCGGTGTTTCGCACGGCAAGAGAGTGAAACACCAGGTCGTAGTGATCGCGGGTCAGCGGCGATGAAGGCGGCAGGATGAGATGCGCCAGTCGACTCGTCTCATTGACATACGGGTCGATGGACACCATGAAGTCGAGCTTGCCGAGTGCTGCTTCAAGACCTCGGCCGTTGGGCGTCGAGAGGACAGGATTGCCACCGAGCGCCACGAGCGCCTTGATCTGGCCCTTCCCTTCGGTGGCGATCTCTTCGGCCAGAATCGCCGCCGGCCACTCGCCCCCGAAGTCAGGCGCGCCGCGAACGCGGCTGCGGTACTTCGCAAATCGTCCCTTCAGTCCGATCTTCCCCGACAGCGCCACGATGTCCACGGCGGGCTTCGTGAACATGAAACCGCCTTCGCGATCGAGATTGCCGGTGATGATGTTGAGGGCGTTCATCAGCCACGACGCCAGGCCGCCAAAGGATTGAGTGGAGATACCGACGCGCCCATAGCAGACGGCGGACGAAGCGCCCGCGAAGTCACGGGCTTCAGCGCGGATCTCTTCGGCAGTGATGCCGACCGCGGACGAAACCACCTCGGGACTGAAGTCTTTGGAGATGCGCGCGAGCTCGTCAACCCCATCCGTGAAAGAAGCCAGGCGTGCGGGACGCACCCGTCCTTCCTCGAAGAGGGTGTGGATCAATCCGAGCAGGAGCAACGCATCCGACTCGGGACGGATGGCGAGATGGAGATCGGCATACGCCGCCGTCTCCGTGCGACGCGGATCGACGAGGACCACACGTCCGCCTCGCGCCCGCAGATCCATGAGACGACGGCGTACTCCCGGCGCGCTCATCAGGCTTCCGTTCGAGGCCAGCGGATTGGCTCCAAGAATCAGGAAGTGCTGAGTGCGATCGATGTCGGGCACCGGCATGAGCAATTGATGCCCGTACATCAGGAAACCGGCCAGCATCTGCGGGAGCTGATCGACCGACGTGGCCGAGAAGTGGGTGTGCGATCCGAGAACACGGCTGAAGACCTGCCCGAAGATCATGGCCCCGTAGTTGTGAACCACGGGATTGCCTTGATACAGCGCAACCGAAGATCGTCCATGCGCTCGCTGGACTTCGTGAAGTCGGCCGACGGCCTCCTCGATCGCCTCTTCCCACGAAATGGCCTCGAAGTCGTTCCCGCGGCGGCGCAACGGCTGGCGCAGCCAGTTCGGATCCTCGTGAAGATCCTGGAGCGCGATCGCCTTGGGACAGATGTGGCCCCGACTCAGCGGGTCGGCTTCATCCCCGCGAATCTTCTCGATCCGATCGTTGCGCGTCTCGATCACCAGACCGCACATCGCCTCGCAAAGATGACAGGTGCGGTGATGAAGGGCGGCGGCCACGACGCTATTCTGGCTGAAAGCGACGGGGTTGTCCGTTAGTGCCGCGCGGCGGTCAGCTCGTCCTTCCGTCGTTCGCGGAATCAATAGGTTTGCATTGGTTTGGCTCCTTTCAGCCTGGTTCACATCAAGGGAGTAGGAAGGGGTTAGCCTTCCGCCATGGCTTTGAGCAGCGCGCAGAAAGCGGAGATCCAGGCGCTGGTTGCATCCGGCCAGAAGATCGAGGCGATCAAGCGGTTTCGCGAACTCACCGGAGTTGGCCTCAAGGAAGCGCTCGTGGCGGTGACGCAGATGAGCACTCGCACTCCTCAAA
>JBDSLN010000188.1:0-7267 GCA_039916365.1 Vicinamibacteria bacterium | reverse complement strand
CGTGGCGCGTCCTCCTTTAATGGGTCAGATCGAAATGATCCCGCGCATCTTCTACAACCCCGACCTCAAGACTCGCTGGTTCTACGTTCCTGCGGTGCTCGCGATGGTGCTGATGCTCGTCACCATGATGTTGCCGTCGATGGCGGTGGTGCGTGAGAAGGAAATTGGCACGCTCGAGCAGATCAGCGTGACGCCGCTTCAGCCGTGGCAGCTCATCCTCGGCAAGCTGACCCCGTTCGCGATCATCGGCATGCTCGACACGACCGTCATTGTCATCCTGGCCCAGGTCGTCTTCGGCGTGCCTCTGCGCGGATCTTTTTTCCTGCTGCTCGCGCTGACCCTGCTCTTCCTGCTCAACACCTTAGGCCTGGGACTCCTCGCCTCTACGCTTGTAAACACGCAACAGCAGGCCATGATGTTCTCGACCTTCGTGCTGATGGTGCCGATGATCTATCTCTCCGGACTCATCTTCCCCATCGAGAACATGCCGATGCTGTTTCAGATCGGCAGCTACGCGATTCCCGTGCGCTACTACGGCATCATCCTGCGCGGCGTCTTCCTCAAGGGGTCGGGGCTGAACGTGCTCTGGCCGGAAGCGCTCACGCTTTTCGGAACGGGGCTGTTGTGGCTGACCTTCGCGTCCGCGCGGTTTAGAAAGCGTCTGGACTAGGAGTCTGCGCGGCAGAAAGAATCAGACTCCTGTCCACAGGGCGGGACTCCGTGCGGCTGGCGAGAAGGGATTAGGCGTCTTCGGAAACGCGTCAGCCAGGTTGATGTCGAGGACGTCGTCGGACGACCGGCATGCCCCTGGAGGTGGACGGCTACCTGGATTCCTTGCCCCTGATAGCCTTCAAAATTAATGTTGTGCCCGTCAATCGCGATCCTCACGTTCGCCGCGGCCGCTTCGCGTCCCCCTTCGGAGCAGGCACAGCCCAAGGCCCCTGTCTTTTCGTCGGCCACACAGCTTGTCCACGTCGATCTGGTCGTCACCGACGGCAAAGGAAGGCTGGTCACTGACCTGACGGCGAGCGACTTCATCGTTAAAGAGGATGGGAGACCGCAGAGAGTTGTGTCATTCCAGGCGCTGTCGACAGATCTTCCCGACGACACCGCGGTTGCGACGGCGCCTGTAAACCCGGCAGAGCCCGGCCATGCACCGAGCGCCAAGCCCAGGGTTCTCGCGGTCACCGCCCTCCTCGTGGACGACGGTCAGATGGCTCAGGATGACGTCATGCGCCTCCGCCCCGCCCTCAAGGACCTTCTGCGGCACCTGAGCGACCGAGGCGGCGGCCTCGCGCTGATGGCCCCGCACTCAGGAGTGTCGATTGGCCGAGCTCTGCCGGAAGGAGCTGACGATCTGGCGAGCGCGACGTCGTTGATCAAGGGATTCCGTCCCCCGGAGAACTCGGCCTATCCGATGACCGACGCTGAGTCGATCGCGCTCGAACGGGGCGACCCCGGGGTCTTGGAACGACTCGTTCTGCGTTTCACACAGGTCAATCCGCAGCTCGTGGGGTTGCCACTGGCAGCCGTCGAGAGCGCCGTTCGGGGGCGGGCAAACGAGGTTGTCTTCGACGCGAAGAGACGGCGCGAAGACTTCTACGCCGCCGCCGCAAAGGCGCTGGTGTGGCTCCGAACGCAGCCGGGCCGGCACAGTCTCGTCGTGATCTCCGGAGGCTTTGCCTTCGACCCGGGCGACGACAACTTCAAGAACATCGTGACCCTTTCCTTGATGGCGAATGCGCCGATCCATTTTCTCGACGCACGCGGCCTCCAGGGCCTCGGCACATTTCAAGGCGTCGAGTACGGGAAATTGGTTGATGTCGGTGCGGGGGAATCGCTCTTCTCTTGGCTGGAGGCGTCGGATGGCAGCGCGTCGCTCGCCCTCGAAACCGGCGGCCTGACAGTTCGTAACACTAACAACTTCAGAGGGGGCCTCAACCGTTTGCTCGACACGATGAAGATGTACTACGTTCTCGCATACGAACCGCCGGAGAGCAGGAAACCCGGCTTTCGCAAGATCAAAGTGGAGGTCAAACGAAAGGGGCTGACCGTGCTAGCCAGGAGGGGCTACTACCAAGGCGTCACGTTTGCAGCGGCCTCAAAACCTCTGCCAGGCGCCGTCACGGACACGGGCGCGCTCCGAACTAAAGAGTCACGTACCGAGAGCGGGCCCGCGAGAAACGAAGTCTCGTCGGAGCCCATGAACGAACTCGTCAGCAAGCTCCTCAAGAGCGCATCGGCCTACGCCGTCTCGGAAGTGACGTACTTCCGAAACGGCGGCAGTCTGCAAGTGGACATCGCCGGCCCATCAGACCAGGTCATCTCGTTGTGGTTCGCCCACGGCACGGACGGCCCGACAAATGACAGGCTCTTTATATCGGCCCCAGAATCCCCCGCCTCCAGGTACCTGGTGCCGAGGGAGGGCGCCGAACAGAAAGCCATCATTCGGTTCCTGATGTCGTTTGTCGGCCGGAAATACAACGCCCAAGAACAGGAACACCTATGGCGGAATCTCAGCGGCGTCCTGCCTGACCCACAGTCCGCTGAGGCTATGTCCCAGAAGGAGCGCGAAATCGCCTACATCCTGAACGAGGTGTGGCTGCTCAGAAAGGGCTCTCAGGACTGAGCAAAGAACTTCCGACCTTATCTAGCAGGCTGCTGAAAAACGCATTGTCATTATGAAACCGACCAAGCGTGCTGCGCCGCATCTGCCTGTTTGTTGGTGTTTCGAGAGATTTCACGGCCACAAAGGCGGTCGGCGCCGACGAGTCCTCGCGTAAAACCCGCGCATACGCGGCGGGCGAGCGGCGGAGTTAGCACATCACGCCAACCGGTCCAGCGCGTCGAGGTCGAGAATGGTCGACATCAGCACGTCGGCGCCCTGCGCGATCTCGTTGAAGCGCGATAACTCGCGCGGTGAATGGGAGATGCCGTTGACACTCGGAACGAAAATCATGCCCATGGGCCCGAGGGTGGCCATGGCTTGTGCGTCGTGGCCCGCGCCGCTCGGCAGTCGCATGGTTTGGAGATTCAAGCGGCCCGACGCCTTTTCAATGACCGCCTGAATCGCGGGCGTCGCGTGGGCACCCTCGTGGCGGCTGGTGAAGGCCACTTCGATCTCGGTGCTGGTTGCTTTGGCGACCTCCGCGCATCGCTGCTTGAAGGCCGCGCCGAGGCGCGTGACTTTCCCGCCATCCACATCGCGGAACTCGACCGTCATCACGACCTCTCCCGGCACAACATTCGGAGCGTTCGGTTTCACCGCGAGCTGGCCAACCGTTCCCACCTGCGCTCCGGCTTCGTTGGCGGCGATTTGCTGGACGGCAAGCACGAGCTGCGAGGCCGCGACCAGAGCGTCGCGCCGCTCTGCCATCGGTGTGGTGCCCGCGTGATTCGCGAATCCTTTCACGTGAACATCGTAGTCGTCGATGGTCACGATGCCTTCGACGATGCCGATCGGAATGTGGGCGCGATCGAGCTTGCCGCCCTGCTCGATATGCAGCTCGAGATACGCGTGGAACGAGCCCGGCGCGCGGCGAGCCTCCGCGATGCGTGAAGCGTCGCCGCCGATCTTCCTGATGGCGTCCCGCTTGGCAACGCCGTTTTGGACACGGTCGAACTCGTCGCCTTCGATGAGTCCCGCGGCCATGCGACTGCCGTGGAGTCCGCTTCCGTAGTTCGACTCCTCGGCCGCCCAGACCACGTATTCGAGGGGATGACGTGTCTTGACGTTGTTCTCGATCAGTGTCGCCATGACTTCGAGCGACGACATGGACCCGACGTCGCCGTCGAAGTTCCCGCCCGAGCGCACGGAGTCAATGTGCGAGCCGAAGAGGATCGGCTTCAGATCGGCCACCGTGCCGGCTCGCAAGGCCGAGATGTTCCCGGCCGCATCGATCTTCGGCTCCAGACCGGCCGCACTCATCTCCTTCTGAAGCCAAGCGCGACCCTCGACGTCAGCGTCGGAGAAGCCCACCCGACTCACGCCGTCCGCGAAGGTTCCGCCCGCCGGCCGGCCGAACACACTCAAGTCTTCCAGACGTTTGCGAAGGCGTTCCGCGTTTACCCGCGGCGGAGCGGGCGTCACGCCTTGAGCGGCGACCTGTGGAGCCAGAGCCAGCAGGGCCAGACCTTGTGAGAATTGGCGTCGATCCATGACTCTCATTATGGGCCTCCTGCGCGATTCCCGTCGGCTACTACGGAATCATCCTACGCGGTGTCTTCCTCAAAGGCCCAGGGCTGAACGTGCTCTGGCCGGATGCGCTCACACTTTTCGGAACGGGCCTGTTGTGGTTGAGCTTCGCGTTCGCGCGGTTCAGAAAGCGTCTGGATGAGGCGCCTGCGGAAACGCGTCGGCCAGGTCGATGTCGAGGAAGTCGTCGTCGACGTTGTCGGGAAGCGGGTTTGCGGTCTGATCCGAACTCTCACCACGATCGAACAGAGCGCCGAGGTCGATCTCCTCCTCGGGGTCTGCCAGGCGCAGATCATAGAGCTGGAAGTAGGGCGGGAGGATCGGAAGGGGACCGGTCGGAACATGAAGTTTCATGGTTGTCTCTGGACGCCCAAATGGTGCAGGTTCCATGCCGATTCGTGCAAGTCCATGAATGACGACGACATCCGGGCGACTGCGTGTGGCCAGTCACACGGACGACTGTTACCAGAGGTTACGGCCGTACGGGATTGGCGGCCAGATCACCCGCGACCGTAAGCCAGGGTCGGACTGACCACGACTTCACCAGGCCATTCAGCACATAAGGATCGGCCTTCGCGAAATCTTCCGCGGCCTTTCCGCTCTCTCCCTTGAACATCAGGATGGCCCGGTCGACGGGTTCGCCAAGCGCTCCGCCGAGCACGAGTTCACCTCGCTCGTGCGCCGCCCAGGCTTCCTTCAAGTGGACGCCCCGAAATTCGCCGCGGCGAGCGAGATAGTCATCCTGCAGTTCGTAGATGAGGAGGTAGTGATTCATGGTTTGGTCGTTTCTACCAGACCACCGCGCGACATCACGACAACCTGATCGACGAAGGCGTTGAGCGCGCGGCGGTACCCTTCGCCGCCCACGATGTAGACGTCGTTGTGATGGGCGCCCTCCATGGAGATGAAGGTCTTCGGCGGGGGTGCGGCCTCGAAGACCTCGCGGCCCTGCTTGAACGGAATCACTTCATCGCGTGTGCCGTGGATCACCAGGAGCGGCACCTTGAGCTTCGGCGCCTTTTCGAGATTGTCGTAGCGGGTGCGGACGAAGGGTCCGACGGGCAGGAACGGATAGACCGCAGCCGCCATCTTCCGGATCGACGCGAAGGGCGCTTCCAGCACGAGGCCGGAAACGCGACGATCGAGCGCCAATTGCATCGAGATGGCGCAGCCGAGCGACTCCCCCATCAACACGATGCGCCGCGGATCGATGTTGCGGGTCTTCGCCAAATAGTCGTAGGCCGCGCGGCCGTCGCGATACGTGCCTTCCTCATCAGGAGCACCTGTACTCCAGCCAAAGCCGCGATAATCGTAGATCAGGAAGTCGATCCCGAGAGAGCGCAGACTTTGCACGCGGTCGAGCCGGTCTGAGATGTTGCCTGCGTTGCCGTGCGAGAACAGGATCGTCGCCTTGCTCGGTTCCGTTTGCGATTTGATGAACCAGCCGTGGATTCTGACACCCGGTTCAACGTCAAGCCAGACATCTTCAAACGGCAGGCCCAGCGTCTTCGGCGTGAGGTCCACCACGCTGCTTGGGTAGTAGATGAGCCTCTTCTCGAAGAGCATCAGGAAGAGGGTCGCTCCCACGACGACGGCCACACTGATGCGAAGGAGTCTCTTGAGGTGAGAGGCGACACGAGATCCTGTTGAAACCTCCGTCAATGCGATGGCTCAGGTCAGCCGCGACGGATGCGGCTCGCCACTCCAGCAAGCCAGCCCTTCGCCGACTTGCCCCTCTTTTCCTCAGGCTTGATTCCGTGCTCGTATTCAGGCGTGAAGTCGGGCTGCGACACGTCGAGAAACACTTCCCGCTGGGATCGATGCTTCTCCTCGTCCTGTTTGTCTCGCGGGCTCGCGCCAAGGGACGGAAGATCGTCCGGGGCAGAGTAGTCGATGGGCCGGCCAAGCGAAAGAGACGCCCCGAAGTCGGCATCCGAGTCATCAGAGGGCGCAAAGCGGGGACGCGGAAGCTCCCACACCGCTTTCTCTCTGGCAGTCTCCGGCTCGGCGATCTCCGGCTCTGGCTTTGGCCTGGGCTCCTTGATCGACGTTTTTTCCATCGAGTCGTTCGTCGAGCGCGCTTTCGCGTCGCCCCTGGCCTCGGCCTGAGCGAGCCGCTTCAACTGCGAGATGCGCTCTTCAAGCGCCTGACGATGAGCATGACTGGCAACGTGGGCCTTCTCATACGCCGCCGCTTCGGAAGCACGGGCGTCGAGAGCGGTCTTGAGCGCGAGGGTGGTCTGTTCGGCAGAGTCGAGACGTGACTTCCAGTTCTCGGCGGACTGGGTGGCAGTGGTCTGCGCGGTGAGGCGGGCTTCGGCGAGACGGATCTCGGCGGCTTCGAGCGCGAGCCGGTGTGTCTCGTCCGCCTTCGCCATGCGTTGATCGCTCGCCCTTCGTTCGGAGGCAGCCGAGGACAACGATGTCTCCAGCTCTTTCAGTCGGGCCTCCTGTGCGCGCTGTGCGGCATGAGCTCCTGCCAGCCTGCCGGTCAGGTCGGCATTGGCGGCGGAGACGATCGTCAGTTGCTTATCGAGCGTAGCCTTTCGATCGGCCCCTTCGGCCTGGGCCTTGGCGTCGCGGGCCAGATCTCGTTCGAGCTGAGCCACGCGGGCATTCAACTCGGCGCGCGAGGTTTCCCACGAGGTCGCGCGCTCGGCGAGCGCCGCAGCGTCCTTCTCAAATCGCTGGGCGCGCTTCTTCTCGTCATCAAGCGCCGTGCGCAATGCCGCTTCGCCCCGACTCGCATCCGCCTTCGCCTCGGTCCGTTCCGACTCCAAACGCTCGAGCCGGCTACGCAGCGTCTTGATTTCAGCCTGGCTCAGGGCGAGGTCGCGATCGAGGGCGGTCTTCTGCCCCAGAAGTTCGCTGCGGCCGCTGTCCTTCGACGCGAGGTCGGCCTGAAGGCGCGCGACCTGGGCCATGACTTCCGATCGGGACGCCTCGGCGATCGTGGCGCGTTCGTGCGCGGCGGCGATGTCCTTCTCGAACTGAGCGCCAAGACTCTTCTGTTCGGTGAGGGTGGAATCAAGCGCAATCTCGCGCCTGGAGGCCTCGGCTTCGTGTTGCTTC
>JBDSLN010000187.1:0-5027 GCA_039916365.1 Vicinamibacteria bacterium | reverse complement strand
TTCGGCCGGAGTCAATCCGGCCTGCGCTCGCCCTAGTTGGGGGGCCGCATTGGATAACGAAATCCTGCTCAGCCCCCCAAACCCCCGCGCTTCGGCCGGAGTCAATCCGGCCTGCGCTCGCCCCAGTTGGGGGGCCGCATCGGACAACGAAATCGTCGAGTGGACAACCCGAGTAGAGTCTTTTCGATGCTCATTGAATGCGTTCCCAACTTCTCTGAAGGGGCGAGGCCTGACGTTGTCGAGGCGATCGTCGCGAAGGTTCGTGCGCAGTCGACCGCTCGTGTCCTTGATCTTCAATCGGACGCCTCGCACAATCGCTCGGTGTTAACCCTCGCCGGCGAACCTGACGCGCTTGCGCGCGCGGTGATGGCGCTGGTCGGCGCTTCGCTTGAAGCGATCGATCTGCGCGCCCACAAAGGCGAGCATCCGCGACTGGGCGCGGTGGATGTCGTTCCCTTCATCCCGCTCGAAGGAGCAACCATCGCGGATTGCATAGCTCTCGCGCGACGCGTGGGCGCGGCGATTGCAGAGGCTTACAAAATTCCCGTCTTCCTCTACGAAGACGCTTCAACCGCCGCTCATCGCAAAGGCCTGGAGGACATCCGGCGCGGCCAGTTTGAAGGACTCACCACCAAGCTGAAGGATCCGCTGTGGCAGCCCGACTTCGGTCCGAGCGAACCGCACGCTTCGTTTGGCGCGGTGGTGGTGGGAGCTCGCATGCCGCTCATCGCGTTCAACGTCAATCTGGCGACCGACGATGTCGAAATCGCGAAGAAGATCGCGAAAGGAATCCGTCACAGCACGGGCGGCTATCGCTTCGTGAAGGCGATGGGACTGGGTGTCGACATCGGCGGCCGCAAGGTGGCGCAGGTCTCGATGAACATGACCGATTTCACCAAGACTCCCCTTCATCGTGTGGTGGAAACCATCCGCAATGAAGCGGCCCGCTACGGTGTGGGCATTGCGGGGTCTGAGATCGTGGGACTGGTTCCCGCGCAGGCGTTGATGGACGCGGCCGAGCATTACCTTCAGCTCACCGGGTTCTCCACGAACCAGGTTCTCGAGACGCGCCTACGGGGCGAGTAAAATGCTGCCGCGCCAGGGCGGTGGACGTGATGACCGCTGCGATTCATCCTGAAGACCTCGACGCGCTGTTGCGACTCAATCCGGCCGCGCCGCGTTAGCTCCGCGGGGGTTCGGTTTACCTCTCGCCGTCGGCGGAATCGACGAGACCCTTCTTCGCCGCGATCAGTCCAAGAGCCTTCATCTTCTTGTAGAGATACGAGCGCTCGACACCGAGAGCCTCGGCGGTGCGGCTCATGTTGCCGTGACACGACTCGTGTTTCTTCGCAATGTAGCGGCGCTCGAAGTCTTCACGGGCGAGGGCCAGCGTCTCGAAGTCAAGGCACGGAATCGACGCGGCCTCCGCGGCGAGGGTCGGGCTGAGCGCGGAAGCCGCGGCTGGGGCGGCGGAAGGAACCCGGGTCAGGACGTCGGGCGGTGATGGACGAAGCCCGCGAACGTCGTTGACATCGACCACGTCGCCCTTCGCCATGATCACATGTCGCTCGACCATGTTGCGCAGTTCGCGGACGTTGCCGGGCCAGTCGTGGGCGACCAGAATTTCCATCGCTTCGGGCGTGTAGTCCTTGATGTGACGGCCGTACTCGGCCGCATAGTCGCGACTGAAATGGCGCACCAGCGTCGGAATATCCGAACGGCGTTCACGCAGGGGCAGGACATGAATCGGAATGACGTTGAGGCGGAAGTAGAGGTCTTCGCGGAAGGTGCCGCGCTTGATCTCTTCCTCAAGATTTTTGTTCGTCGCGGCGAGCACGCGGACATCAACGTTGACGCTGGCCGAACCACCGACCGGCTCGATCTTCTGCTCCTGAAGTGCTCGTAGAACCTTGGCCTGCGTCTTGAGCGTCATGTCGCCGATTTCGTCAAGGAACAAAGTCCCGCCATCGGCGATCTCAAACTTGCCCTTGCGCGCTGCGGTGGCGCCGGTGAACGAGCCCTTGGTGTGACCGAATAACTCGCTCTCGATCAGCTCTTCGGGAATCGCGGCGCAGTTCACTTCGACGAACGGGCCGTTGCGGCGCAGACTCTGCTGATGAATTCCGCGCGCGACCAGTTCCTTTCCTGTGCCGTTCTCGCCGGTGATGAGAACACGACCGTTGCTGGGCGCAGCTTGAGCGATGACACCGAGCAGTTCCTTGATCGCCTCGCTCTCACCCACGATCTGGCTCTTGTGCTCGACTTCGGCCTTGAGGGCGCGAACTTCCTGTTCGAGTTTGCGGCGACGGAGCGAGTTCGAAACGGCAAGAAGGATGCGTTCGAGCGACAGCGGCTTCTCGATGAAGTCGGCCGCGCCAAGTCGCACGGCTTTGACGGCGGTCTCGACCGTGCCATGACCGGAGATCACGACCACCGGCAGATCGGGGTCGATCGCCTGCATCCGGCTCAGGGTTTCGATGCCGTCGATGCCGGGCAGCCAAACATCGAGCAGAGCGAGTTCGTAGCGGTTTGATTCAACCGCCTTGACACCCGCTTCTCCCGTTTCTACGGCATCGACCCGATAGCCTTCATCGGACAGAATTCCGGAAAGGGAAGCACGGACGCCCGCTTCATCGTCAACGATCAGGATCCGCTCGCGCATGGAGGTCGAGGATCCTACCAGCGGTCACTGGACCGCTGTGTCTGATCGTCCACAACGACAGCAGGTCTGCTTGAGGCCGGCCTTGAGACCGATCGACCTCGAACGCTATTCTCGCGATCAACCGATGACGGCTCGGGCGCGAAATCCTCACGGGGCTTCGGGGCAACGGCTGATCGCCGAGACTGGAACTCCGATTATTTATGACGCTGCCTGTCATATATAGGCGCCTAGCCTCCCTTCTCATATCTGAGGTTCGAGGAGTTGTCCTCGCCAGCAAGGAACGACCAAGCAATGACTTACGAATTCTTTCAACGAATGGTGATCCCGGTGGCTTCGGCCCTGATGATCGCGGGATGCGGCGGCAAACCAGAAGGGGCGGGCGGCCCGGGAGGCGGCGCGTTTCCTCCAAGCGGGGTGGAAGTCGTGACCCTCGAGCAGAAGCCCGTCGAACAAACCACCGAGTTCATCGCATCCTTGAAGTCGCGTCGCTCCAGCATGATTCAGCCTCAGGTCGAAGGCTTCGTTACGCGCATTGCCGTTCGATCCGGCCAGCGCGTCGGGCAAGGAACCGTGTTGTTTGAGGTCGACTCAGGCCCCCAGCAGGCCGTTCTCGCGGGCCAGCAATCCATGCGCGCGGCCCGCGTCGCCGAGTTCGAAAACGCACAGCAACAGGCTGCCCGGACGCGCAAGCTTTTCCAGGCAGGTGCTGCGAGCCAACGTGACGCCGAGGACGCGGACACCGCCCTTCGCACCGCCGAAGCGCAGCTCAAAGCGGTCGAAGAACAGGTGAAGCAGCAGCGCGCCGAGCTTGGCTACTACCGGGTGACGGCGCCTTCCACGGGCATCGTGGGCGACATTCCGGTTCGCGTGGGGGATCGCGTCACCAAGTCCACGATGATGACGACCATCGACGAGAACGACGCCCTCGAGGTCTACGTCAACGTGCCCGTCTCGCAGGCGGCTGATTTGAAGACCGGCCTTCCCCTTCGCATCATTGACGACTCCGGCGCGGTGGTGGCGACCAATTCGTTGTCTTTCGTCTCTCCCAGCGTGGACACCACCACGCAGACCATTCTGGCGAAGGCGGCGTTGACCGACGGCCGCGGCCAGTTCCGCGCCGACCAGTTCGTGCGCGTGCGCGTCGTGTGGAGTTCAGAACCGGGACTCACCGTTCCCGTCACCGCAGTGCAGCGCATCGCCGGCCAGTTCTTCGCTTTCGTCGCCGAGAAGGGCGACAAGGGCGCGCTGGTCGCAAAGCAGAAGGCGATCCAGGTGGGCGACATCGTGGGCAACGACTACGTGGTCAAAGAAGGGCTCAAGCCAGGCGAGCAGTTGATCGTCGCCGGGCTCCAGAAAATCGGTGACGGCGCTCCCGTCTCGATAGCACCAGCCGCTAGCACTCCCGCCGCGTCTCCCGCAGCCGACGGCAAGAAGGGTCAGTAGTCATGCTCGCAGGCATTTTCATCAGACGGCCCGTGCTGGCGATCGTCTGCTCGCTTCTCATCATCCTGGCCGGTGCGGTTTCGATCCCCACCCTCCCGATCGCGAAGTTTCCAGACCTCGCTCCGCCCTCACTCACCGTGACTGCGGTCTACCTCGGAGCGAACGCGCAGTCGGTCGAGAGCGCGGTCACCACGCCGCTCGAACAGGCGATCAACGGCGTCGAGGGCATGACGTACCTCACCTCCTCGTCGACGAACAGCGGTTTCGCGACCATCAACGTCACGTTCGAGATCGGCCGCGACATCGACCTCGCCGCGGTAGAGGTGCAAAACCGGGTGAACCAGGCGATCGGCCGCATGCCCGGGGAGGTCCGCCAGAACGGCATCACCGTGACGAAGAACACCAGCGGCTTCCTGGGCGGCATGGGCTTCTTCTCCCGCGACAACCGCTACTCCAGCCAGTTCATTTCGAACTACATCGACCTCTACGTTCGTGACGCCGTGAAGCGCGTCGAAGGCGTCGGCGACGTGCTGATCTTCGGTGAACGCAAGTTCGCGATGCGCCTGTGGCTCGATCCCGCGAAGCTCGCGGGCCGCAAGCTGACGGCGGGCGACGTGCTCGGCGCCCTCCGCGAACAAAACGTTCAGGTCGCGGCGGGTGCCTTGGGCGACGCGCCCTCTTCCGCGGATCAGGCCTTCACGATCAGCGTGCGCGCGATGGGCCGGCTCTCCTCGACGAAGGACTTCGAGGACGTCGTGGTGAAGTCAGGTAAGGACGGTGCCCTGGTACGGGTCCGCGACGTGGGCCGCGTCGAACTGGGCGCTGAAACCTACGCGTCGAATCTGCGCTTCATCGGACTCGAAGCGCAGGGCATCGGGGTGACCCTGCTCCCGTCGGCGAACGCTCTCGAAGTCTTCAAGGG
>JBDSLN010000186.1:0-3271 GCA_039916365.1 Vicinamibacteria bacterium | reverse complement strand
GGTGCAGGTCTTCTTCGAAGCGGGCGAGTTCGGCGAAGCACACCTTGTAGGTCGTGCAACCATCCGCGGGAGGGGTGAAGTTGTTCGTCAGTTCGCGGATGAGGCGCATTTCGTTGCCCACCTCTTCGTGTTCCCGCTCCATCATTCGAATCGGGTTCTCAACGGTTCCAAAGGGGCTTGAGAGGCGTTGCTCGCCGCCGGCCCGGGCCAGCTCATTGAGATAAGGGAAGAGCACGTGCTCCTCTTTCATCATGTGCGGCTCGAGGTCGCGAGACATCTGGGCGAAGACTCGCTCCACCCGAGCGAGCTCAGGATGGCGGGCGCCATGAACCTTCACGAGCTTCTCGAGGTAGCCCGAAATGACCGGAGATGAGGTGCGGATGTACTTGTGATGGGTCGAGACGATGTGCTCGGTCAGGCGATCGAGCGGCCACCCCGCCTGGTCGTCGATGGAAGCTTCGATGGGAGACAAACCCTTGAGCGCGCCCAGCAGCAGCGCCGGATCCGCCGCGGCTGTCTTGCAGGCGACGGCAATGGACCGCTTCCCGCCGCAGCAGAAGTCGATACCAAAGCGCTGGAACACGGCGGCCGTCCGAAAGTCCGACGCCACCACCTCGCCAACCGTGACCGTTTCAAAAGATTCGTACATAGTGATCTCCTCGATATCGAACGCTAGCGGCGCGTCGACCGCATCCCTATGACGGCCGTCATGCCGCGAAATAGTCAAGAAAAAGCGGCGTGTATGACGGGCATCATCACGAGCGCCCGACGGGAACGGATCAACTGGGGCCTATGCTGGCTTCCCCAATGCAGATGCCGGACCCCGCCCGTTCTTTGAGACGACATCTCACCCTCGGGACGCTCTCCTTCGGAATCTGCTTCGCCGCTTGGGGCTTGATCAGCGCTTTCGCGGTGGGGTTTCGGCAGCGCTTCCAACTCTCGGGCACCGAGACCGCCCTGCTTGTCGCCTTGCCGGTCCTGCTGGGATCGCTGGCGCGTCTCCCCATGGGAATCATGGCCGATCGCTTCGGCGCGCGAAAAGTGTTTTCCCTCCTGATGATGGTGGTGGCGCTCCCAGTCTTCCTGGTTCCGCAAGCAGACACTTACTCCACACTGCTGGTGACCGCCTTCTTCCTGGGTCTCGCGGGCTCCTCGTTTTCGATCGGCGTGAGTTACGTCTCGCGCTGGAGCCCGCCCGAGAAGCAAGGCGGCGTTCTGGGCGTCTACGGGATGGGGAACATCGGCCAATCGGCGGCGGTGTTTCTGGGGCCGCTGCTCGCGAGTCTTGTGGGATGGGAGCAGGTCTTCACCGGTCTGGCGGGACTTCTTTTCGTCTGGGGCATTGTCTTCTGGCTCCTCGCGCGAGACGCCCCGACGAAGGGCGCGCCCAAGGGCTTCGGAGCCCTGCTCACCCTGCTTTCGCGCGAGCGGCTCGCGTGGGTTCTCTCCGCCTTCTACTTCCTCACTTTCGGCGGATTCGTGGCGTTCGGGATCTACCTGCCGACCCTGCTGAAAGATGACTTCGGCCTCACCGCAGCCGATGCGGGCCTGCGAACCGCCGGCTTCGTGATTCTCGCGACCTTGCTGCGGCCGATCGGCGGCGCGCTCGCGGATAAGATCGGCGGCGCTCGCGTCCTGAACGGCGTGTTCCTGGCCGTGATTCCCTTCGCGATGCTCATGGCGTGGAAAGCGATGATCCCCTTCACCGTTGGTGCGCTCGGTTGCGCGGCGCTGCTCGGACTGGGCAACGGAGCCGTGTTCAAACTCGTGCCGCAATACTTCCCGATCGAGACGGGTGCGGTGACGGGTCTCGTCGGCGCGATGGGCGGCCTCGGCGGCTTCTTCCCTCCACTCCTCCTCGGCTTCTTCCGTGATCGTACCGGGGCGGTGTGGCCGGGGTTCGCGCTGCTCGCCGCCACGTCCTTCGGCCTTTTCTTTCTTAATCGTCGTGTCCTCCTGCCGAAGCAGGAAACGCTCGAACTTCACTTGACGCCGGGACAGCAGTTTCTTGCCGATCAGTTGCGCGCCGGAGCTTGGGCCACCATGGCCGTGGCCCTTCTGGTCGCGTCGATCGTCGTAGGCTCGAGGAACCTGCAGCACTTCGACGCCGCCCTCGTCATCTACACCTTCGCCACGATCTTCGCGACCTGGGGTGTGACCTTTCACTACGCGGTGTGGCTGCAGAAACCTCCGACGCGGATCTTGTTCAAGCGGAGTTTTGAACTCATCTCGGAGCGGGGGCTCGTGTCCAGCCTGAAGCGATTGACCGCCGTGAGCGCGACGCATCTGCTCGGTCAGACTTTCATCCACCACCGGTCGCCGCGACGCTGGTGGATGCACCAGTTCCTGTTCTGGGGATGCCTCCTGGCCGCCGCCATCACCTTCCCTCTCGTATTCGGCTGGATTCACTTCGGCACCCTGCCCGACGATCCATTGACCTACGTCACGTACATCTTCGGTTTTCCGACCGCCTCCTTTGCCGTGCGAACGGCCTTCGCGTGGCTCCTCTTCCACGGCCTCGACGTCGCCGCGGTCATGGTCCTCATCGGGATTGCTCTGGCGCTGGGGCGACGGCTGAGCGACAACAGCGCCATGACCGCGCAGTCTTTCGGGATGGACTTCCTTCCGCTGATCCTTCTCTTCGCGATTTCAGTCACGGGCCTCGCCCTGACGGCGTCGCAGCTCTGGCTGCGCGGACAGTTCTACGGGTTCCTGTCGATCCTCCACGCCATCACAGTTATCTCGGCCCTTCTCTATCTGCCGTTTGGAAAGTTCTTCCATATCTTCCAAAGGCCCGCCCAGCTCGGAATCAAGCTGTATCAGGACGCGGGCGCGGAAGGCGAGGGGGCCATGTGCGCATCGTGTGGCGAGAGGTTCGCTCCTCGAATGCACATCGATGATCTCAATCGGGTTCTCCCCGAACTTGGTTTCAACTATGAGATGTCTGGACCCGCGCGCACCTGGCAGGAGATCTGTCCGGCCTGCAAGCGAAAGACCATCGCCCGCGCCCAGATGCGCGTGAAGTCAGAGGTCAACCATGGCTAAGGCGCCGGATGATCTGGCCGCCCTCGCCGGTCGTTACGGCCCGAATCCGAGCTATGCGCCTCAGGGCGGCTGGGAGAAGGCGTCGAACACGCCGCCCGATCGACTCGTCAAGACCCATTGCTGCTTCTGCGGGCAGCAATGCGGCATTCAGTTGAAGGTGCGCGACAACAAGGTCGTGGGTTTCGAGCCGTGGGAGGAGTTTCCTTTCAACGAAGGAAAGCTCTGT
>JBDSLN010000185.1:0-3413 GCA_039916365.1 Vicinamibacteria bacterium | reverse complement strand
GAAACTGCTAGGGGCCTTCATCCAGCACACCGACAGCAAGCCCTCGAATCAGCGGCTGATCTGCCCGGAAGGTCAGGAAGTCGGCAAGTTGGGGTGCAAGGCTCCCGTGATGATGGTGCAGGATCTTGGTCTCACTTTTGGAGAAGCGGGCCTGTTGAACAGGAACCAGGACTCAGCGAGCCTTCGGAACTGGACTGACGTCCCCGTCTGGAAGCCCGGAAAAGCCTGTGTCGCCGAACTCAAGGGCTCGTTCACAGGCCACTTCAAGAATCCAAAGATCAGCGAGGCGGGCCGCGCTTTCCTGGCCCACCTTCTGATGCAGCTCTCTGACCAGCAACTCGTCGACCTGTTCGAAACGGCGCGGATTCGTAAACGGTCGGCCGATCCGAGCGGCGACCCCAAAGACGACGCCCCGCCCGCGAGCCTGAACGACTGGATCAAGGCCTTCAAGATGAAAAGAGCACAGATCGTCGATCACCGCTGCCCGGCCTAGAGAACCGGACAACGGGATACACGAAAGCCCGGGGCTCACCACCCCGCGGCCTTTTCCGCTGCGGCGGCTAGTGTCCCGGTGTTAGAGACGGCACCGCCACCGGGGGACGTGGGGAAGCGGGAGAGGCCGATGCAACGGGAGAGGCCGATGCAAGAGGCAGAGGAGCCGAAATGGTGGTGGCCCCCCCTTGGCGCCGGATCACACCGCTATCAACCGTAGTCCCGGTGCGGCTGATCGCCTGGAAGAACATTTCGTCTCCCGCGATCTCACAGATCATGAAGTGATAGTCCGTGTCGAAGTTCTTCGCCGACATATCGGAGGCGCGGATGTCGCCCTTGCGCAAGGAGCCGCCGGCACCGCTGACCCAGTGAACAATCCCGCCCTTCTGGGGCTTGATGCGCTGATAGAAGTGATCGTGGCCGGCGAACACCGCGCTGACGTTGTGCTTCACGAACAGGGGCTCGAGCGCCGCGCGGGTTTCCAACGACGAGCCGTGGGTGGCACCGGAGGAATACAGCGGATGATGGAAGAACGGAATTTTCCAGTCAGATGTCGATGACGCCAGCTCTCTCTCGAGCCAGTCGAGCTGTTCCTTGTCGATGTAGTTCGAGTCGATCGCGAAGAATCGGATGTTTTGGCTCTTCGGCGGACGGAATGTATAGAAGCGATTTGTGCCCATGTTGAAGAGCTTGTAGAAGCGCTGGTTCGGGTTGTCGTGGTTCCCGATGCTCGCCTGGAACTTCACGCCACCATCGATCAGGGGCTTGTAGGGCGTTTCGAATTTTCGTGTCATCTCGGAGGGGCTGTCGCCGCCGTAGATGTTGTCGCCCACCATGATCATCGTCTCGAACGGATACTCCTTCCAGACTTTGACCATCTGGGCGGCCATCTCATACTGCCCGCGATCGCCCCGGCCCGTATCGCCCATGACCGCAAAACGAAGCGAGCCAGCCTTCATGGGAAGTTTGATCCGCTTCCCGCCGTCAGGCGTGTCGACCGCAGGCTTCTGATCACCGCCGACCCGCGGAACGGCAGCGAGAAGAGGGGAAAGACCCAGCCAGAGCGCAGCGCGCCGGCGACTGATTTTCTCGTCCTTTAAGGGGTTCATTGAATCAACTCCGGTGCGGCTGCAGGGATGTAGTCCACGATGATCTGCGCTCTGGAATCCAGGAGGATCAGTGTGCGGACGACGAAGAGGTACTGAAGCGGATCGGGGATTTCTGGCAGGGTGGCGAGAACACTCGCCGGAACGGTGGAGCGAGCGGCCCCCTGCGGATACGCGCCGTTCACGCGCACGACCACGGGGACGGAATCTTCGTCGACTCCTGGATTCCCTTCGACCACGGCCTTCTGAGCGGCTTTGCTGTCGGGACCCTTCAACTGCTCGGCGATGAGACGCTTGAACAGAGGCTGAACCTCGGGAAGAAAGACGTCTCCCTGCCTGACCTTGGCTCGCTTCGCGGTGATCGCCGCCGCGAGCGCTTTCTGCACCGCACTCGGTTCCAAAGAACCGATGCGCGCCAACTCCTTCCTCTGAAGCGCCAGGTACTCGTTCACCTCTTTGATGTAGTGCCGCACCGCACTCTGTTCCTCCTTGTCCGCGTGGCTCATCTTGGCCTTCTCGAGCTTCTTCGCGACCTTCTCGGCCTGGTCCTTCTCCTGGGCGTCGAGTTCCGCCCCCTCCGACAGCGCGGCAGGCATGGAAACGTAGAGCGCCGCGAACGGGCTCATAAGAAGTCGGGCAAGGCCGCGACGGGGAATGGCGTTGGGATCGTACATAGGAGACTCCTGCTTCACTCTTTAGACTTGCTTTCCTCGGCTTTGGCCTCGGCCGCCTTCTGGGCTTCGGCCTTTTCGGCCTTCTTCGCTTCCTCGGCGTCGTGCATGGCGATCTTGGTGCGCGCCCAGTCCTCCTCGAACACCGACGTCATGCGGGAAACCACCGTTCGGTCCCGCACGATGATGCCGACTTCCCGGCGTCCATCGAGCTCCAGTTTGCGCATGCTCTGGCTGCCGACAAAAGCCTGCTGCCCATCGCGCACGATGGCGCGTACGTGCAGCCGCATCGTCGGAAGCTTCTCCGCTTGCAGGCCGGTGCCGCGCCTGCCGAGTTTGCCCATGATGCGAACGCTGACTCCGGCCGCGACACGCTCATGAAGAATCTTGATCATGGCGGGATCGGTCAGCTTCGGGTCATAGATCATCAGCGACTTGCGAGCGCCCTTGAGAAACATCCCCAGGGTTTCGCGGGCGTTCATGGGACTGACCAGGAAGGTCTTCGCTCCCGCCGCGTAAGGAACGCGCAGCGAGTCCGCCTCAAAGAGCTTGATCGCTTCGCGGACAAGCTCGGGCTTTTTCGTGATCACGCCGAAACTCCGGCTTTTGTCGACGTCCTGGGCGGTGTAGTTGAAGCCGAGCACGAAGAGGGTTTTTCGATCCACGATCATGATCTTGTTGTGATACCGATGAAGATCATCGTCGGTGCGACGGACGCTGGCGCCGGTTTCGAGCAGCGCCTGCTCGAGCTTGCGGAGCTCCTTCTCGCCTCCATGATTGGTGTGGGCAATCAGCGTGCGCACGGGCACGCCACGCGCGACCGCGCGTTTTAACGCTTTGGCGATGTCGCCACGATCCAGGCGAAAGATCCCGATGTCGATACTCGTCTTTGCCTTGTTGATGGCGTTGACGACCGGACCGATGCCGTCGTTCGGCTCTACGATGAGGCTCATTTGGGTTTCTTCTCATCCCACGCGACCGAGACGGCGTCCGCCCCATTCAGCGCGGCGATGGCCTTTGAAATGCGGTCGGTGCGGCGTCCTTGAGAAACTTGAACGAAGTACATGAGGTGCTTCTCGGTCGATTCGCGAAGTTCGTACTTCACGCGATGCGTCTTGAAAATCGATTCGAGCTGAGGCTGGAG
>JBDSLN010000184.1:0-4923 GCA_039916365.1 Vicinamibacteria bacterium | reverse complement strand
CGGACCGACCGCACGAATGTCATAGCCGCGAATCTGCTGCTCGCCACCCATATAGAACCGAAGGTAGAACGGCAGGCTCGACCGGCCCGTGACCGGATCGATCACCGACGTCTCGGAGAATGGACGGATCAGACCGACCTGCGCGCGCAGACCCAGCGAAGACTTCTTGGTATGCGGGATGTACACGATCGCTTCGAGATCGGGGCGGAAATAGTTCAGGGTTCCCCCGAGCGGCCCCCCGGTGAATTGACCCGATGCCGTAAGCCTCATGCCTCGACGTGGCGTGGTGGGATTGTCCACCGTGTTGTAGACGAGCGACGGAGACAGACGACTCTCCCGTCGCTTTCCGAAATCCTCGATCAGGAATGAGTCGGAAATGGTCGGCGTCGAAAAGTTCAGCGGATCGTTCGGATCCAGGGTCGACTGCGAGATGTTGACGACCTCATACGCGTAGTTCAGGAAGACGCGCGAGAAGCGCCCCAGCGGCAGGCCGGTCGTGAAGGATGCGCCGGTGCGCTCGTCCTGGTAGCCAAACACATTCGTGGACGCGAAGGTCTGATAGATGATCTTGCGCTTGTAGAGGTCGATGCCTGCGGTGATCGGACGATCGAACAAATACGGCTCGCTCACCGCGAACTGATAGTTCTTCGTCCGCCTGCCGGTTTGCGCCGAGAGCTGGAACGTTTCACCCTGGCCCAGGAAGTTCGCCGTCTGGAAGGAGGCGTTCAGGAACTTGCCCTCAAGGCCAGACACGCCGCCGCCGAACGTGAACTGGTTCCGGTTCTGCTCTTCGACCCTGAGCTTGACGTCGATCTTGTCTTCAGCGAGTTCGGAAGGGCCGAGCTCGGGCGCCTTCTCGATCGGCTTGAAGTATCCGAGCTGATTGATGCGGCGGATCGACAGCTTGAGGAGTTCGGTGTTGAAGACGTCGCCTTCGGTGAGGTACACCTCGCGGCGGATGACTTTGTCGCGAGTGGATTCATTTCCGTTAAAGGTGATCTTGCCGACGAAGTACTGCTTGTCTTCGTTGACGTCGAGGACCAGGTCGACGGTCCGAGTCTCGGGCCGCGGCGTTCGCTTGGTGAATCCGGTGTACTGGAAATAGCCCTGAGCACCGTAGGCATCACGTAGTTTTTCGAAGCCCTTCTTTAGTTTCTTTTCGGAGTAGGTTTCGCCGGGCTCGATCTTGAAGATGGGCAGCACCAGTTCTGGCATGAAGAGCTTCATGCCTTCGAACTTCACGTCGCCCACTTTGTAGGGCGCGCCCTCCGAGACGGGGACCTCGACGATCATCCATTTCACAGGCTTCTTTTTGAAAAGGCCGGACTTTCCGTCCACGTAGGTGATCTTCGGCTCGCCGATCGTCGCGGTCACGTACCCGTGATTGAGATAGTGATCGCGTAGCAGTTCCTGGTCGTCGCCCCACTTCTCTTCGTTGTAGGTCGCCTTGCCGGACAGCCATGACAGGTTCCAGAAACCCGCCTGCTTCATCTTCTTCATCTCGCCGCGCAACCGCCCGTCGGAATAGACCGTGTTGTCGGCAAAGACGATCGACTTGATCTTCGTCTTGGGACCGTCGTCGATGGTGAAGGTGATCTGTTGTCCGCTCCCGCCCACGACCTTCGCGTCATGCTTGACCGTTCCAAAGAGGCGGCCCTTCTCCTTCAACATCTGGAGAATGACTTCCTCGGTGTGGCGCGCCTTGCTCGGATCGTAGAAGGAGTCGAGACGGATCGTGGCTTCCTTCTCTTTCAGCTTGTCTTCGATCGAGGTCTTGGTCAGGGCCTTGCTGCCGCGGAAGTCGACAATCTGAACACGCTTGCGCTCGCTAACGGTGAAGAGGAGAACCTTGTTGCCCGCGGCCGTGTCGTTCTCTTCGACACTCATGTTCTCGAGAAACCCCGCGTCCCACAGGCGACGGAAGTCGGCCTTGATCACCGCTTCGTCGTAGATACTTCCCGCCTTGGTTGAAACGTAATAGAGCAGCGTTTCCTTGGGGAGATACTGGTTGCCGCGCACTTCCACGCGCTCGACGATCACCGGACGCTCGGCCACCGGCGCCTGCTCGGCGGGGACCACCTGCGCAGACACCCCCGCGTCCTGGCTCAGAGCCACGGCCAGCGGAACGCCGAGTGCGAGTGCTAGTCGAAAAAATTTCATGCGGACAGTCGGCCTCGGTTGTCGTTTTGCCAGTACCAAAGAGATCCTTCGTGGACACCCACTTCAATGGGCGCCTCCGGAGTCAGAACACCGCGGAGGAATGCCTCGGAAAGGGAGTCTTCGATGTGTCGCTCGATCGCGCGCCGAAGCGGCCGGGCACCGTAGGAGCGGTCTTTGAGAGTCTTGCGCAAGAGCCACTCGATCCCGTCGTCACGGATCGAGATCGAGAGGCCTTTCGATCGGAGATTTTCGGAGAGGTGGGCCACCAGGTTGCGGGTGATTCGGCCGAGGTCGGCGTCTGAAAGAGCATCAAAGAGAATGATCTCATCAATCCGGTTGATGAACTCAGGGTTGAAGGTGTGTTTCACCTCAGACATCACGGCTTCGTTGGTCGCGAATTCGGACTGGGCGGCGTCTTGCGCGAAGCCCATCCGGCCCCGCTTCTCGATGGCGCGCGCGCCGAGATTGGACGTCATGATGACGATGGCGCTCTTGAAATCCACGACATTGCCGAAGGAGTCGGTCAAGCGGCCATCCTCGAAGACCTGGAGCAAGACGTTGAAGATGTCGTGATGCGCCTTCTCAATCTCGTCGAGCAGGATCACGCAGTAAGGATTGCGACGCACACGCTCGGTCAGCTGGCCGCCATCTTCATAGCCCACATAGCCCGGAGGCGAGCCGATGAGACGCGAAACCGCGTGTTTTTCCATGTACTCGGACATGTCCATACGGATCAGGTGGCGCTCGCTGCCGAAAAGCATCTCCGCGAGTCCACGCGCCACTTCCGTCTTCCCTACTCCGGTGGGACCGAGGAAAAGAAACGAGCCCACGGGACGCTTCGAGTCGCGGAGACCGGCACGGGTGCGGCGGATCGCCCGGGCGAGCGCCGAGATCGCGCGATCCTGAGAAACCACCCGCTTGTGCAATTCGTCCTCGATGCGAAGGAGGCGATGGGATTCGTCCTCGCGGATCGACATGACCGGAATGCCCGTCGCACGCGCGACCACGGCGTCGACGTCGTCGCGAAAGACGTAGGCGGTCTCCGATTCGATCGGCCTGACCGGCAACAGCTTGTCGGCGGAATGGACGTCGGGCACCACGTCGTCTGAACGCTTGAGCCAGCGGAGCTTGACCCGGCTCCCCGCTTCGTCGATCACGTCGATCGCCTTGTCGGGGAGGCAACGCTCCGGCATGTAGCGCGAGGAGAGCGCGACCGCGGCTTCCAACGCTTCATCCTTGAAGACGACTCCATGGAAGCGCTCGTAACGAGACTTCAGTCCTCGCAGAATCTCCACCGATTCTTCTTCGGTAGGAGGCTTCAGGGTGACCATCTGGAAACGCCGGGACAGCGCGCGGTCCTTCTCAATGTGTTTGCGGAACTCCGTGGGCGTGGTAGCGCCAATGCACTGCAGCTCGCCCCGCGAAAGCGCCGGCTTCAGGATGTTCGCGGCGTCGAGGCTGCCTTCGGCCGAGCCCGCGCCGACCAGCGTGTGGAGTTCGTCCATGAAGAGAATGACGTTCGGGTTCTCCGCGAGCTCCTTCAGAAGATTCTTCAGGCGCTCTTCGAACTGGCCGCGGTATTTGGTTCCCGCCACCAGCAGCGCGAGGTCAAGCGCCAGCACGCGTTTGTCGAGAAGGGTCTTGGGAGCTTCACCCTGAACGATGAGCGAGGCAAGGGCCTCAACCAGGGCGGTCTTCCCCACTCCCGGTTCGCCGATCAAAACAGGATTGTTGCGCTGGCGTCGGCCGAGGATCTCGATGACTCGCTCGGTCTCGTCCCGGCGACCAATCACCGGATCGAGCTTCCCACGAATCGCCAGATCCGTCAGATCCCGGCAGTACTCGGCCAGAAGCGGGGTTTCTTTCGCGCGAGCCTGCGGCTGCGCCTTCTCCGAAAGCAAACGCACGATCTCTTCACGCAAGAATGGGAGAGTCAGACCGTTTTCTCGCAGGACTTCCGCGGCGGTGGCCGTGTCTTCGCGCAGAAGGCCCAGCAGCAGATGCTCCGTGCCGGTATAGGAATGGCCCAGCTGTTCAGCTTCGTCCTGGGCCAGCGCCAGGACCCGCTTCACTTCCGGCGAGAGAGGCATCTCCACCGTCGTGGAAACCTGCTCGCCATACCGGCAGCGGCCCTCGACCTGACGCCTCATCTCTTCCATCTTGACTGGCCCGCGATTCAACAGACGCTGGGTGAGCCCCTTGCCTTCGCGGATCAGACCGAGGAGAACGTGTTCGGTTTGAATGGAATGCGCACCGAGCTGTGAAGCTTCGTAGCGGGCGAAGAAGATCACCCGGCGGGCGCGCTCTGTATATCGTTCAAACACGTGAAAAGGGTGGCGTTTCCTGAACCGGGATTGTATTCGATCGACCTCGATCCTCTTCATTCTCTGGCCTTTGGACGAAGCATCGGGCGCGAGGGACGGAGGCGCAATCCTTAAGTCTGGACCGCCTCATTGAGACCACTCCGGAACCTCGAAAGACTTGCTCCTGGACGTTTCTCCCGAGACCAGAAGGACCTTGGTTCGGGGAACGCGATAGTAATCGGACAGCGCCTGCATCACCGCTGCATTTGCCTTCCCGTCGACCGCGGGGGCGAGGACCCAGATATGCAATTCGCCATCGCGCATTTCGAACTTCGATCGCTTCGCTCCCGGATGAACACGCACCCGAATCCGCATTCGCTGTCTCTCTCCTTCTCATGCCGATGGAAGGGGCTCCCCTCCCGTCGGCTCGGTTAAAAGAGGGACGCGGCGGCGGCCTTCG
>JBDSLN010000183.1:0-8825 GCA_039916365.1 Vicinamibacteria bacterium | reverse complement strand
CTGCTGGGTCGCGTTCTTCGGCGACGCGATGAAGTAGAGCCAGCCGAGCGTTTGGTCCACGCCCGAAACGGAGATGACGTCGGCGTCGAACTCTGTGACGAGCTTCGGCTCGCCGCCCCCGCGCGGCACACGGTAGACATGCTGCCAGCCGTCGCGTTCGCTGACCCAGAGAAACGATTTGCCGGAATCGATCCATTTCACATCGTCCACGAGCTGAACCCAGGTCTTCGACTCGTCGCTGAAAACGCGACGCGCCTCGCCGGTCACAGCGTCTCCCATCAGGAAATCATTTTGATTCTGAAGACGGTTCAGTTGCTGGATCGCCACCGTGCCGTCGTCGACCCAATCCATGCGAGCGAGGTAAGTCTCTCGCGGATTTCCCGGCGTCTTGATCCAGCGGGTCTCGCCGCCGCCTTCGCTCACCACGCCGATGCGCACCGCGGAATTGGTGGAACCAGCCTTTGGATAAGGAATGCGCGTGACCACGGGATAGAGCGTGTCGGTCGTGTTGATCAGCGAAAAAATTCCGACGCCGGTGCTATCGAACTGCCAGTAGGCGATGTGCTTTCCGTCCGGGCTCCAGCGGAAGCTGTCCCGCACGCCGAGTTCTTCTTCATAGACCCAGTCGGACGTGCCGTTGATCGTCGTCTCCGATCCATCGGAAGTGAGAGCGGTGACCTTGTTGTCGTCGCTGCTGAGGGCGAGCCGCTCCACATACATATTGTTGCCGCGCACGTAGGCGACGCGGGTCGCGTCAGGCGAGAATTTCGCGAACATCAGGGACGACTCCGGCGCAGAGGTGCCCAACTGTCGCAGGCGTCCATCCTTCAAAGTGAGGACCCAGTAGTCGCCACGTGTGTTGCTCCGCCACACCTTGTGCGTATTGGTGAAGATCAGCAGGCGCGCGCCATCGTCCGACCAGGCGTAGTCGCTGATGTCGAGCGGCGCGGTCTTGCCCGCGGGCGTCAATTGGGCGGCTGAGACAAGGATGGTTCGATTCCCAGTCGCCGAGTCGTACCGCACGATTTCGCGGCCTAGGGCCGGGGCTTTCGCGGGCTCGACGATCGCGTAGGCCCGACCGCCTTCCAGCCAGCGCGCCGGCCCGAAACGCGGCGCGTCGTAATCCCGGTTCTCGAAAATGCGGCCGATCTGGTCGTAGATGTTTCGCGAAGCACGGGCCGGTTGTGCGAACGTCTGGGCCGGGAATGCCAGCAACACGGTCAGCGCGACCGACGTCCATAGGGCGCGGCGGACTCGCGAAAGCATGCTCTTCATCCAAGGAGGATAGCGAATCGGACATCTGCAGATCGCGAGTCACGGACGGTATCCTTCCGGAGCTTGCGCACTGAGATTCATGATCGCTGAACAAGGGACGTGCGCGTAATGTCTCGGGCCCGGATGTCCCTGCTTACGGTCGCGGCCCTGGCAGGTCTTGGCTTGCTGGTGGCGGCGTTCGTGCTGAACCGTCGGGTGGATCGCGCTCTCGACGTTCCGGTGTCCACCGAGCGGCCCGTCGAGTTGACCGCGCTGCCCGAGCGCACGACTCTTCCGTTCTGGGGAAGCGAGGACATCGAATCGGTGGTGGAATTGCCGGACGGTATCTACCTCGCTGGAGCCTTTGGAGTCGCCCGCCTTCAAGAAAGCGCTCCCGGCGCGGGTTTGCACCGACTCGATCTCTCGCAGACGCTTCCGACCCGGCGCGTCGCTACGCTGAGTTCGTGGCGAACCGACCTCGTGGCGGGCCTCGATGCCGGTGGCCTGTTCGTCTACCGCGATGGATCATGGATGGAGCTTCGCTCGGGTTACGGAACGCTTCATGTCCGCCATGTCGCGGAGACTTTGGCTGGCGAACTGTGGATTGGCGCGCGCGAGGGTCTCTTCCGAATCGGCCTGGCCGAACGCGTGATGGCGCGTCTCCATACGTCGCCGGTGAAGGCGATTGTGTTCACGGATGATGGGCGCGTCATCAGCGGCGGCGAGAAGGGCTTGTTCTCGACACAAGGGGGCACGACCAAGGCGGTTGCAATTGAGGGCGCTGACACTTCGTGGGTGGACGCACTCGCGTTCTTCGGCGGTCGCATCTACGCGGTCAGTCCGACGGGTCTGATGTCTGAGGCTCCGGACGGAATCCTTCGGCCCGTCTCGAACGGACAGAACGTCGGGTCTATCGCTATTCAGGGCGATATTCTTTTCGCCACCGCGGATCCTCCTGACACGTCCGTGCGACGGTTCGACACCGCCGGAAAGCTGCAGTTGGGTCAGCTCCCCTCTGCGGTGCGGAAGGTCTTCGCACCGGGGGATCGCGTTCTCGCCGACACTCAAATCGGACTCGCCCAGCGCGTCGACGAGACGTGGCGCATCATTTCGAGGACGCGCGCAGAACGAATTTTTGGCCACACTCATGTCGGCGCGCTCGCAGCGTTTCGGAAGCGCCTCGTCATTGGGTTCTTCGACGGTGGCCTTTCGGAACTGGTGGAAGGCTCGCGAGGTCCGGCCACTGTGTTCGCCAACGACGCAACCGCGATGAGCCTTCGTCCTCTGACTGCGTCGCCTTCGCCGGTCTGGGAGGTCAACGCTCTGCTCGACGCGGGTGGAGCCCTTCACATCGCCAGCCTGCGGGGCGCGTTCCGCTTCGACGGAGTGAACTTCAGCGCGACCTTGGGCACGGGTGCTGCGTTCTCGCTCGCCCAGACCCGAAGCGGTGTGGCAATCGGATTCGGTGAAGGCGTACTTCTGCCGGAGGGCAAACTCATCTCCGCTTTCCATGGACTCCCGGGGAATCAGGCCACCGCACTCGCCTCCGCTGAAGATGGACTTCTCGTCGGAACGCCTTCCGGGATTGGCTATGTCGAAGGGCGGACCGTTCGCTGGCGCGCGGCGTCGGGCGAGGGGAAGCTTCCGCATCCCTGGGTGACCGCGATTCTTCCCCAGAACGGGAGCGTCCTGGTGGCGACTTATGGCGGAGGCATCGTTCGCCGCGTCGGTGCGATGGCCGACAAAGGTGAATGGAAACCGTTTCCTGAAACCGGAGGATTGAAGATCAACACCGGCTGTCTCGTCGAGTCGCAAGGCCGGGTTTACGCGGGCAGCGACGGCCTCGGCTTGTTTCGGATGACGAAAGATGGAAGCCGCTTTGAACCGCTTAGACTCGCCCTGCCGTCCCCGCGCGTGACTGCGCTTTTTGAGAAAGACGGTTTTCTCTACATCGGAACGGACGAGGGTTTGACACGATGGTCGGTCGACGGGGACTCACAGTAGGGCGGCGAGCGCTTCCGTGGCTCGGAGGGCTAGCGTTGGCATGTTTCCCCGGCCGAGCGCAGGCGCAATCGGGGCTTCTCGTTCCCACCAGCACCGGACGCGCGGACGCGACTGTTCTCTCGCTTCGGGAAATGACCATCGATGCTTCCGTCACCCGCGGCTACGCGCGCGTGAACGTACGGCAGATCTTCGAGAACCACACCGACCAGGCTCAGGAAGGCACCTACCGCTTCGCGCTCGCACCGAGTGCGGCCATCGGCGACTTCGCGGTCTGGGATGGCATGGTCCGAATCCCCGGCGTCATCCTTGAAAAGCGCCGTGCCCGCGCCATCTATGACGCACTGAACTCGCAGAGGGTTGATCCCGGTTTGTTGCAGCAGGGCGATGAAGAAGATCGCGCTCCCGGCGATGGTCCGGCTCCGCCTTCCGCTTCGGGCGCCGCTCCATTTTCCGTGAAGGTGGCGCCCATTCCCGCGCGCGCCACCAAGCGCATGGAACTTCAGTTCCACCAGGAGGTCAACGTCCTTGGCCTGAAGGGCGAGTTCCGCATGGCGCTTGCGCCGCTCGACGGCGAACCTCTGGTCGCTCGAACCTTGAAGATCCGTATCGGTCTTCAAGGCCTCGTCCATGAAGCGACCGCCAACGGCCTTCCTCTGAAACCGGTCGGCGATGGTGTGAGCTTCGAAGCCACGAACGTGAAGCTCGATCGCGACCTGATCGTCCGCTTCAAGATGCGCGATGAGACACCGCTTCGCTTGTCTGCTTTCCGCAACCCGGATGGACGAATGCCGGATGGCCTTGCTCTAGCACCTTGGGAACGTCCTTCTGATATTCCTCCCGACAAGGAGGGCTTCTTCCTGATGGAAGTTCTGCCGCCTGCGACCACGAACGTCGCGGCCGCGGGACCGGGAGCCGTCAAGGCGCAGCCGAAGCGTTCGCCGCTTTCGCTCGCGATCCTTTTTGATACGTCGCTTTCACACCGCTTCACTGGATTGGAGACGTCGTATCAGCGTCTGGTGCGCCTGCTCGGCAGCCTGAATGCCGAAGATAAGTTCGCGCTCATTGCGTTCGACGCGACGGTTGATGCATCGCCCGCGTTGATCCCCGCCACCGAGGGGGCGAAGACCGCAGTCCTCGATCGTTTGCGAGCACGCCCGTTGTCTCCGGGCACGAACACTCTCGATGCTCTGCGCGCCGCTCAAGCGCTGGTTGGCGAAGGCGACAAGAGCCGCCTCGTCATGTTCACGGACGGGATCGCCATGCCGGTGTCGAAGGACCTCGTCGCCGCTCGCAAGAAGACGTCACTCTTTGTGAGCGTCGCGACGGCCGACGTGGGTGCGGGGCTGCGCGGCGCCTCCGATGGGGCGGTCACCGCTTTGTCCTCTGAGCCCGAGACCGATCTTTTCTTCGACCGCATCCTCTTCGCGAAGAAGACGACGATGGCGCCGACCGCCGCCGGCGCGGCCAATGAAGGCGCCCTTCGCGTCACCAGCGGTGACTCCGGCCTGCACGACATCTATCCAGTGATGGTTCAACCGCCCACACCGCAGGCCTTGTCCGGCTTTGTCGGCCGCTACGCGAAACCCGCGACCGAAGTGAAGTTCGCGATGGCGGCGGGAATCCTGCCCAAGGAATCCAGCACGCTCACCGCCACCCTTCCCGCGAAGGCGCTAGAGGCGCGCGATCTGCCTCGACGCTGGGCGCGGGCGCGCGTTGACGACCTTCTCCGCCGCATCGAAGTGGAAGGGGAGCGGCGCGAATGGGTCGACGAGATCATCGAGTTGTCGCGTCGCTACAAGTTCATCACGCCTTACACCGCATTCCTGGCCGCCCCTCGTTCGCTGCTCCGTCCTCGTCGCATTCAACCGGGCGATCCTGTGTTGCGTGTCGAGTGCGACGAAGGCACGGCGCAGGCGACCGCGCTCTTCCCCTTCGGCCTGAAGCTGCCGCTCGTGAAGCGGCCACGGTCGAACGTGTTCGAAGGCCGATTCCTGGTGCCCGACTCGTTCAAGGATGGTCGCTACTCCGTCCAGATTGTGATGCGTGACCGCAGCGGAAAGAACGTGACGGAGTCGAAAACCTTCGTGATCGACGGACAAGCGCCGAAGGTCACGCCGACCGTGCCGAAGGTGGCGCGCGTGGGCGACGAACTCGTCCTGACCGCGTCCACCGATGACGACGTCATCTTCTTCTCTGCCCGCGTCGGCAATCTGCCGCCGGTGCCGCTTCGATGGGACAAGACGGCTCAGGCATCCACCGGACGTTTGCGCGTGCCCTCGTCTCTGGTGGGTACTCAGGAAGTTGTGTTTGAGGCGGTCGATCTCGCAAAGAATGTCGGCTTCGGCCGGGCCACGATTGAGGTGCGTCCATGAGTCCCCGCACCCAGCGGTTCATTCGTGTCACCTCCTTCGGCCTTGCCGCCACGGTTTTCCTGGGGGCTGTCTCGAAGCCGCTCATTCCTTGGGAAGAGCTGACCGAAGTCGACTGGCTCTATTCGCTCGCGACGCGATTCTCACTGGTCGACGCGCATAAGGTTCACTACAAGACACCCACGTCCGAACTCGCATCGCAACTCGAAGCGCGGTCTGAGCCCGAAGCGCTCCGTCATCTCGCACAGGCGCAGATGGATCTCGGTCAGCGCGACAAAGCGCTCGCCACCATGGAGAAGTGGGCGACCACCTGGGTCGCGTCGGAGAAGGAAGGCGCTGGTGCTGCCTGGGAAGACGCCGCCCGCTGGGCGTGGTCGTATGGCGCCTACGACGTCGCCTTCCGTTTCGCCGACAACGCGATCAAGGGACTCAAGGGCGATCCTCAGCGCGTCCTCGCCACGCTTCGCGTGGAGTGGGCGAAGGAGCAGGCGGCGTTCGCCGACTCGCGGGAGATGCAGCGCAAGGCGCTCGAACTCAACTCCACCGACTGGGCGAGCGCCTATGGCTGGGTGGAGGGAGACATCGTTTCCGAGAACCTGGCACAGGCTGAGATCGGCCTTAATAATCTTCCGAAGAACGCGCCCGAAGAAGCAGCGCTGGTTCTGAAGGCGCGCCTGCGCGCCGCCCAGTTGCGCGGCGCGGACGTCCTGCCGGAAATGGACGCCGCCCTCGACAAGAACCCGCGTCGCGGGCGGCTCTTTGAGGCGACCTACGTCCGTGTCGTCGATCAAGCGGCCAAGTCCCGTCCCGACGAATGGCGCGCGACCCTCAATACGCGCTACGACGCGGCGGCGTTGACCCGCCTGTTCACCTACTTCAAGGGCCAGGAACGCGGCGATGCCTGCCTCGCGCTGTTGCAACAGATTGATCGTCGCTACCAGAAAGGCCTGGACGTTTCTGGCTGGGCGCTCGTCTCTTCTTTGTATGCAGAGATTGACGCGGTCCCTGAAGCCTTCCGCGCTCGTCTCGCCGCCGCGACCTTCAGTGAGGCCAAGGCGGGCGAAGCTGACCTCGCCGAACTGACGCGCCTTGCCTTGCGCGCGGGTGGACGTCCGCTCGCCTGGGGTAACTACTCCGATGCCGACTACCGCTGGGTGGCGCGCATGGATCCAACACCCGGCTTCTGGACCGGTGGTTTGTCTCTCTTGTTGACGGGCCAGGATTGGAGCGAAGGCCTCAGCCGTCTGGAAGCCGAATCGATTCCCGAGCGGACGTTCGGGGCCGCGCGCGCCTTAGCCGCCGAACTCGCCAAGCGCAATCCGACCTATGCCGATCTTCCCGCTCTCAAGGTCGAGATCATGCGCCGCCATGTCGATCGCGGCGAAGGATCGCCGGCGCTCGTGTTACTTCGCGACGTGGAGGCCACTGGTTCGGATGCGGTCAAGCAGGAAGCGCAGGCCATCGGCCTTCTCGCCCTGCGTCAGACCAAGGCGGCGCTCACGGAAGAGACGCGGCTCTACAAAGCGCAGCTTCGGTACCTTGCACCCGACGGCTCCTCGCCGGTCATGGAGGACGTCCACTACGAGCCCACCAGCCGATTCCAGTCGGGTGACCTCAAGAACGTCGACGACCTCGCGAACGATCCCGAGAGCCGGCTGCGCCGCTATAAGAAGCTTTTCGACGACGCGATCTCGCGGCTCGAAGAGCGCGACAAGACGCATCGCAGTTCGCTCGCGCTCATCCTGTCGGAAATGGATCGCCTTCCGGATGCCGAGCCGCTCTGGCTCGATCTCTCGCAGCGCCTCGACGGATGGAACCTCGACGACGAATTGGGGCCGCGCTATGAGGCGGCCATCGAGCGCTTCAACGATCCGAGCTGGTGGAACCGCATGGCGCGTTTCCTTACCCGTCAAAAGCGTGAGGCGGAAATCCAGACTTTGGCCGAGAAGATCGCGGCTACGTTCCGCGGCTCCGCGATTTTTGAGCGCGCCACCAGCGACAACATCCGCATCGAGATTCCAGAGCAGCCCAAAGTCGGCGTTCGCGCGCGCATGATTCCCTGGGGCGACTGGGTCGTCCTGAAAGCACTCGAGCGCTTCCCGCACAGTCCGACCGTTCTGCACGCGGCCGAGGGCCGTTTGATCACCGCGTCCGCCTGGCAGCGCGCCGCCGCCAAGGCGAGCGATCCCAATCAGCATGCCGTGGTTGAAGATTCGCTGCTCGCCGAACGCCGCTGGGCGATCTTCTCGAGCGACGCCGCGGTGCGTGAGGCGTACTTCGCCACCCTGATGAAGACCGACGCACTCGAAGCGAAACTCGCCTCCGTCGCGAGCGCTGCGTCACGCACCCCGGTCGACGATCTGATCCTGGCCGAGGGCTACGCGCGCTTGTCGCAGTTCGAAAAGGCGGCCGACCCCGCCTCCCGCCTCTCGGCGACCTATCCGGGCGACGCACCCCTGGCCGATCAGGCGTTCCAACTCCATCGTTCCCTTGCCGGGCTCGACCTCTCCCATGAAGCGCCTGCGCGCGTCGTGGTCGATCGCGTGGTTCCCGCACTCCAGGATCCGCATCCGTTCCTCACGGAGCTGGGCGAACTTTACGAAGAGACCGGGCGTCCGCAGATCGCACTCACCATCTGGAAGGATCTGTTGAAGCGCGATCCTCGTCAGGAAGCGCGGATCAGCGAGACCGCGACCCTGCTCTGGGACTACGGCCATATGAAGGAAGCGCTTGACACCATCGAGGCGGGTCGCATCCGTGCAAATCAGCCGCGCATGCTCGCCTTCGAAGCAGGCGTCCTTCGCGAAGAGGTCAAGGATGTGGACGGAGCGATCCGTGAGTATCTCGCCGCCGTCCGTCCGTCCGGTGACACCGACTCGTGTTACTGCTCCGACTTCGAGAATGACCAGCGCTCGCTCCGAAGGCTCGCCCAATGGATGGGCCGCGATCGCGTTCTGAAGAGGGTCCTCGGAACCATCGACGCGCTGAAGCCGGGCGACGCGATGGATGAGAAGACGCTTCTCGCGTTCTGGCCACTTGGCTCCATCGAAACTCCGACCGCTGGAGTGGAGTGGGACGCCGACGACTGGATCGACTCGATGGATCAGCCGAACGATCCGCTCGGACGCGAGGAGCGCGCAGCAAAGCGTCTGGCCGCTCGCGGCGATGAGCATGCGGGCATCGCGAGGGTTGCGCAGG
>JBDSLN010000182.1:0-3921 GCA_039916365.1 Vicinamibacteria bacterium | reverse complement strand
CTATTCGCAATCGGTCCACCTGGCTCAAACGCTTCGCATTGCCCGTCCATACTCGCTCCATCTCGGTTCTCCTGTGCTCGAAGCGCAGATCTTGACCGAAGGGTTGCGTCGTTCACTTGAGAGCAAGATAGCTGCCTTTGTAGCCCGCCTTGAGCCGCGCATAGTCCTCGGCCGGCATGTCGTCGTACCCGTCGAGATCGATGTCGCTGCCAATCCCGACATGCTCGACCCCGATCATTCTGGCGACGTAGTCGATGTGGTTGAGGTAATCCTCAATGGTCGTCGGTTCCTTGTCCTTCACGAAATTCCGGACGCCGGTGATCCCCATAACGCTGCCCGCCTTGCCGCAAGCGCGGATCAGTTCGTCGGGTTTACAACGCGGATGATTCGGATTCAAAGCGCGCGCATTCGAGTGCGTGATCAGCACTGGCGCCTTCGACGCTTCGAATGCGTCCATCGACGTCCTGTCGCCACAATGCGAAACGTCCACCGCCATGCCGACTTCATTCATCTTGGCGACGATGGACAAACCGAAGTCCGACAGTCCTTCGTCGGCGCGCTCCGTTGAACCGTTACCGATCAGATTGCGACGGTTATAGGTCAGCTGCGACACGCGCTGGCCTAGGCCATAGAACGCATCAACATCTTCGGGCGTTCGGAAATGCTCAGAGTTCTGGACGCCCAGAATGATGCCGATCTTCTTCGCGGCCTTGAGACGCGTGAAGTCGTCGATCGAATCGATCCGTCCGAACGCATCGGAATGAGCCGCGGCAAAGCCGTTGAAGCCGGACAGGAACCAGATGCAACTCTCGTAGGCGTTGGGACCGCCCACGCCGCTGGCCGTGTGGAAGGCGGTGATGCCCGAATCGCGAAAACGCTGAAGGTCGGCGGCGGTGAACGAATCAGGGTCTTTCATCCAAACCCGTCCCTGCGGCCCCAGAGACAGCAGGCCCAGCATGTCGATGACCACGGACTCATTGACCAGCTTGATCGCGCGCGCGGAATATGTCGTTGCGGACTGCGCGAACACGCGGTAGCGGCCCAGGTTGATAAAGGGAGCCACTGCGATGCCCGCGGCTGCCGCGGCGGAGGTCCGCAGAACCTGACGTCGTGTGACGGACAACTGATTCATGACTGGGACCTCGGAAAGAGACCGGCGGATTTGGCAATGCGGACTGCGTGGCGCAGCCTTGCGGCCGGGTGTCACCGTACTAACATCCCCGGCGTGAATCAACCCTCCACCACTCCCCGCTTCCTCTCGTCGGTTGGCGCATTCGCTCTCACAGGGATGCTGCTGACCTCGAGCGTCTCCGCTCAGAGTGCGTCGGCTCCTCCCTCGCCTGAGAAGTTCTTCGGATATCAGATGGGCGCTGATCGCAAGCTCGCGAACTGGGACAGGCTGCACGAGTATTACCAGACGCTGGCCAAGTCCTCGAACCGAGTGAAGCTGGTGGAGCTAGGCAAGAGCAGCGAAGGCCGTCCGTTCATCGCGCTCTTCATCTCTTCGCCCGCGAACCTCGCGAAACTTGAGACCTACCGCGCGATCAACGCAAAACTGGCCGATCCGCGCGGCGTCTCGCAGGCCGAAAGCAACAAGCTGGTGGCCGATGGAAAGGCGGTGATCGTCCAGACCTTCGCGCTCCATTCGAGCGAAGTGGCGGCCGCGCAGACCGCAGCGGAGTTCGTCTACGACTCGCTGAGCCGCAACGATGAAGAAGCGCAGCGGATGCTCGACAACGTCATCAGCATCGTCTTCCCGTCGATCAATCCCGACGGCACGCAAATGATCGCTGACTGGTACATGAAGTACGCGGGCACGCCGGACGAGGCGTCGAACATGCCCTGGCTGTACCAGAAGTACGCCGGCCACGACAACAACCGCGACGGCTTCGCGCTGAACCTTCCCGAGTCGCAGAACCTCGCGAAGATCCTCTATCGCGACTGGTTGCCGCAGGCCTACATGGACCATCACCAGATGGGGAGCAACAACGCACGCATCTCGATTCCGCCTTACGCCGAGCCCATCCGTCCCGACGGCGATCCGTTGGTGTGGCGCGAAATGATGTGGTTCGGCGGCGAGATGGCGACCAAGCTCGAGAGCGCGGGCAAAACCGGTGTCATCAGCGGTGCGATCTATTCCGGCTGGGGTCACATGGGCTTCCACTGGATCACCCCCTTCCACAACATCGCGGGCATGTTGGCCGAATCGGCGAGCGCCCGTCTCGCCACTCCGATGTACATCCATCCCGACCAGCTGCGCGGCGGTCCGCGCAACCTTCCGACGTATCAGCCCCAGGTCAACATGCCGAGCCTGTGGCCCGGGGGCTGGTGGCGGGTGCGTGACATTGTGGAAAACCAGAAAATCGTGGCATGGTCGATCGTCGACCTCGCGGCTCGCAATCGCGAAGCCCTTCTCCGCAACATGTACCTCAAGGGGATCCGTCAGACCGAGCGTGGCGCGAACGGTCCGGTGAAGGCGTATGTGCTTGCGGCCGATCAGCACGACCAGCTCACCGTAAAGAAACTTGCCAACATGCTGATCGACTCCGGCGTCGAGGTTCAGCAGGCAACAGCTCAGTTCACGGTCGAAGGGCGTGTGTATGGCCCAGGTTCGTTCGTGGTCACCACCGCCCAGCCCAAGCAGGCTCTCGCGCGCTGGATGCTCGGCCGCACCTTCTATCCCGACAACACCTACACCCGCGACACCGACGACAATCCAATCTCGCCCTACGACATGTCAACCGATACGTTCGGCGAGTTCATGGGCGTGCGCAGTGACGCGGTGGGCGAGGCGATCAAGGCGGACCTGGTCAAGCTGACCGCCAAGGTTCCCCTCGTCGGGATCGTGGCCACGACGGCGGCGAATGGCTTTGTCCTTGATGGGCATGAAAACGACAGCTTCCGCGCCGTGAACCTCCTGTTCGAAAAGGGTATTGCGGTCCGTCGCGCCAGCGTGGCTTCGGCTGATGGCTCGGTGCGCGCGGGCGATTTCCTCGTCGCCTCGGGTGATGTAGCACAGGTCGCGAAACAGACCGGCGTCGACTTCGTCGCGGCCAAGGCGGCGATCACGTCGGGCGCGTACGACCTCAAGAAGCAGCGGATCGGCCTCTTCCAGCGCTACAACGGCGGCAACATCGACGAAGGCTGGACGCGGCTGACCTTCGAGCAGTTCGACGTTCCCTTTAAGACGGTGATGGATGCCGAGTTGAAGGCGGGCGGTCTCAACGCCAACTACGACGTCATCGTGCTGCCTGCCGACTCGCTTGCGCAGATGACCGGTGAGCGTCCTGCGCCTGGCGCTGCGGGTGCGGGCGGACGCGGGGGCGGTGGCGGTTTTGGCGGGGGCGTGGACAACACTCCAGCCGAGTACAAAAGCGGCTTCGGCGCGGAAGGCGTCAAAGGGCTGCAGGACTTCGTCCAGAAGGGCGGCACGCTCGTAACCTTCGGCCAGGCGGGCGATCTCCCGATCCAGCGCTTCAGCCTTCCCCTGCGCAACGTCGTCGCAGGACTTCCGTCGAAGACCTTCTGGTGCCCCGGCTCAACCCTCAAGACCCGCTTCGTGAATACCACCCCGCTCGCGTTCGGCATGCCCGCGGAAGGGCTCTCCCTCTTCATGCCCGGCAGCCAGGCCTACGAAGTGACGTCGACGGAGACCAGCCAGGATGTCGAGATTCTCTCTACCTACGTCGCGCGCGATGTGCTGCAGAGCGGATGGCTGCTGGGCGAGAACGTCATCGCCAGGAAGGCCAACGCAGTCTCGGTCAGGTACGGCCAGGGCAAAGTTGTCCTGCTCGGCTTCCGTCCCCAGCATCGCGACCAGACTCACGGCACCTTCAAGATGGTCTTTAACGCGCTCCTGAACACGCCGCCCGCGAAGTGACCCGGCGGTCCCTGAGCCGCTGTCCGCCGGGTTGGAAGTCG
>JBDSLN010000181.1:0-7946 GCA_039916365.1 Vicinamibacteria bacterium | reverse complement strand
AGAGTCGTCGGAAGTCGTCGCCTTCATTAGGGAGTTCAACATGAACCGTTCTCGCCGCCTGATCCTCACCGCCGCCGCCGTTTCTGCCCTGGGCATCGGCGTCTCCTTCGCGACTCGCCTCACTGGCACCGCGCGTGCTGCGGTGGGCCCTGTTCCTCCCGAGGCTCTGGCCCTTCCCGCCGACAGCTCCATAGTGATGGGCTTTGATGTGCGCGCCCTGACCAATTCCCAGTTCTACGCGAAATTCGGCGCCGAAGGTCAGCCTGGTCGTGTCGATGCTCTCGCCGAGATCGAACGCAAGACCGGACTCAACCCCGAGCGCGACATCGACGCAGTGGTCGTTGCCGTCCGTGCTGCAGCACCCGCCGACGCGAAAAGCGAGAGCGCTCATAGCACCGACAACGGCTTGATCTTCGTGACCGGTCGCTTCGATGCCGCCCGTCTTGAGTCCTCCATCCCCGCGGCCGGGAAGGCGACCAAAGAGCGCCGTGACGGCGTGACCATCTTCCACAGCAACGGAAAGGCCGACGGAGCGGTGGCACTTCTTGACGCCGGCATCCTCGTGGCCGGTAACGCTGCTGCGGTGGACACCTTCCTGGCCAATCGCGCGACCGGCCACGGCATCCGCGACAACCGCGAACTGGTCGCGATGCTTGAGACGGTCGAGCCCGGCTCCGCGTTCTGGGCAGTGGGCGGACCTTCGGTTCTCGCCCGCGTCACCTCCCAGATTGGTGGGCCGGCCGCGAATCTGCCTGCGGTCAAGCAGGTGGTCGCCTACGGCCACTTCGATCCCGAAGTTGGCCTCACGGCGACGGCCGAAGCGAACGACATCAAGTCGGCCACCAAGATTGCCGATGTGGTCCGCGGCTTCTCCGCGATGATGTCCCTTCAGAGCGGTCAGCGCGCCGAACTCGCCCAGATCGCCGATTCAATCTCGGTGGCCACCGAGGAGAACAAGGTTCACATCAAGGCGACGATTACTCACGACCTGATTGCGTCGCTCAAGAAGTCGGTTGAGCCGCACGGCCACGCTCGCAAGACTGCGATGGACGATCACGAAGCCGAAGCTCCCCCGAGCTCCGACCACAAGTAACCAACCCCACGAGTCGTAAGGGCCCCGCGAAAGTGGGGTCTTTTTTGTGGGTGCGTCTGGAGCGCCGTCTATCCTTCGATTCATGAGCGCCGACGAACGACTCGACGTCCGGGTGGCGCACGAGTTTGGGCTTTCTCGCCGCAAAGCTCAGGACGTCGTGGCGGCGGGGCAAGTCGACGTGGATCAGGTCTGCCTTCGCGATGGCAGGTCTCGCGTTCGACCGGAGCAGGCCGTGGCCTACACCGCCAACCGCAAACGTCAGGAAGCGATTCGATTCTCGGTGGAAGCCGCCTATCAGGATGACGCCCTGGTGGTCGTCGACAAGCCGGCCGGACTTCTCACTGTTCCCACGGACGCGGGCGTCAACGATGACTGTGTGCTGAGTCGCCTGCGCGCGGATCTGACCCGGGTGCGTGGGCCGCGGACCTACGTCGGGGCGCTGCATCGGTTGGACCGTGGGACGTCGGGGCTCGTCGCGATCGCCCTCAGTCGCGAGTGCCATGCGGCCGGTCGCGCCGCGTTTCGGGAGCACGCGTTCCTCCGCCGCTATCTTGCGCTGGTCGAAGGATCGACGCGTCAAGAGGCCGGCACCATCGATCTGCCGATCGCCGACGAGTACGAGTCGGGCAAGAGACATATCGCCGGTGATGACGACGAGCCGTCACGCCATGCGATCACTCACTATCGGGTCAAGGAGCGTTTGCAGCGGGCAACCCTGCTTGAAGTCGAGCTCGACACCGGCCGGCAGCATCAAATCCGACTCCATTTGCGAGCCATCGGACATCCGATCGTGGGCGATGGCGTGTACGGAACAGCAAAGCAGGCCTCGAACACGCGACCCTTTCTTCACGCTTCCCGGTTGGCTTTCCCGCATCCCATTTCGGGCATGGAGATCGACTGCGTCAGCGAACTGCCAGCGGATTTCGCCGCGGCGGTGAAACGGCTTCGAGGAACGTGGCGAATTCGCTGACTAGCGCTTCTCGAGAATTCGGAACTCCGGGAGGTTCCAGCCGGCCGCGCTGGTTCCTCCGATCTGTGGCAGCAGGCTGATTCCGCGAACCGGCTCGCCGCTCAGCACAAAGCCGATCGTCCCCACCCGGGGATTCCGCAGAAGGCCTTCGACGAGCTGGACCATGTGCGCGCCATCCCACCGGGCGACTTCCACCCACTGGCCATCCTCACGGAGCGCCGCGATGCGGAAGCGAGTCGGCCACGCGCTCTCGTGGCGCAACACGATCTCCACGCCGGTCACTTGAACTGGTTGATCGAAGCGCGCCTCGACCAACTCGTCCCCCCGCAACGGTCGCTCGAGGATGTATGACGTGTCCATGCGATCGTCGAAGGCGTTCCTCGCATCGCCATCTTTCGTTCTCAAGGTCAGCCGATTCGACTCGACACGCACGCCGCTAGGCCGGGGGGCTGCGGACACCAGGCGGGGGTGAGTCTGGCTGAACCGATAGACGCGCTCGCCGTCCTCTCCGAAGTCGCCGGCCCGCCACGAGCCGAAGCGCGCCTCGCGGATCAGTCGGCCGTCGCGTTCCGCTGCATCCGAATTGGCGATGACGTCCAGTCCAGCGGCCGCGACGCCTTCAGCAAAACGGTCCTCTCGATTCTGCGGTCCGAAGTTGAACACCTGATTGCGCAGGTCGGGCGCGAGTTCGCGACCTTCATGAACGATGGCGCGATGGACGCCGATCTTCTCCAACACCGTCAGGCTGGCTTCCGAAGGAAACTCGAGGAGGGCGCGTCGGACCACCTTCGACAGCAGGGTCGGATAGGCGGTGTAGCCGAGCGGATTTCGCTGATGGTGATACGTCGCGAAGAACATCTCCGTGGTTTCCTGGCGGATCAGCGCTTCGCCGCGCACCGGGACCTCGGCGATGGGGGATGAGGGCTGAGTCGAAAGCCACTGGTAGACGGCGGGCAATTCCAACCGGCGGGGAACATCGGTCGTGATGGTGAGCGGTGAGAAGTGTTCCGCGACGGCCAGGAGGCCGAGCACCAGAGCGAGGCTCGAACGGCCCTGTCTGACCAGTCGATCCAGAGCGATGGCTCCCAGCAGACCCACTCCGAGCATGACGAAGAGGCCAAGCCGTTCGGGAATGCGGACGAGGTTGAAGCCCGGAACGACGTCGTAGAGCACGCCGTACGGACCGCGTCCGATGTCCTTGCCAGCGATGACCAGCCGATCGCCGAGTGAAAGCACGACGAGAGCGGTCACCAGGACGGCGCAGGGAATCGCCCACGCGCGCTTTTCGACCGAACCGCCGCCGAAGACGCCGCGCCGATCGCGAACAGCGAGCGCGAGTCCGACCAAGGCCAGGCCAAGCGCCACGAACCCGACAAAGTGCGGTCCCTGCTGCTGAAGGCGCGCCGGAGGTCCGATCGGTCCCCAGATCCAGTTAGAAGGCGAGGTCGAAAAGTAATGCATCAGGTCGATCCCGCGCGGACGGGAGCGGACGAGTTCGAGACTTCCGAACGTCTTCAAGTAAGGGATGAGGATCGGAAGAAACAACGTCACCGCCACGACGCCGGGAATGATCAGGCCGCGAACCCGCGCGAAGATCTCGCGCGGCCGCGCCACCGCGTAGACCAGAATCAGAAGCGTCGACAGCAGCACGCCGTAAAGCAGGTGATAGTTCGCGCAGAGACCTTGAAGCAACAGCAGCAGTGCGAAGTTCCAGCGTGCTCTGGGTGCGCCGGTCTCCATCCATTCAATCAGCGCGCCGAGCGCGAATGCAATCAGTCCATGGCTCACGATGTTGAGCCGGGGTGCCTCGTTGATCGCATAGGTGTGAAAGGCGAACAAAGCTCCGACGAAGGCCGCAGGCACCCGACTCAGACCGAGTGTGAGGGCCAACGACCGGCCTCCGAACGCCGCGAGGAGATACGCGAACAGCAGCGCAACGTTGTAGGCCAGAACGGGATTTCCGCTGATCCACAAGACCGGCGCGACCACGATCGAAGGCAAGAGCCGATGATCGGTGAGGGTCAGCGCGTTCGGTTGCGGATGGAGAAAGCCCGCATCGAAGATATGCAGCGGGTCGCTGACGATCTGATGGCCGATGAACCCCACGATCGCCACGCTTTCTAGGGAGTCGCCCACGTATCCGATTCGCGAAGCGGGAGCGAGGCTCTGCGGAATCAGGAACACGAACGCAAAGGCCGCATAGACGAGAGCCTCACGAAAAGGCCCGGGACGACGTGGCTGCGGGGGTGCGTCCATGCGGCTCCATTCTCTCAAGCGACGACGGGCCAGTGTCGAATTTCCGCCCGGTGCGTTCAAACTTAGACTTCGCTTGCTCCTCTCCAGTGCTTCCCCTCGAAGAACGCTCCTTGCCCGCTCCCGATAACCCCGCCGCGCCTGACTTCGCTCCAGTGCCACCGGCGCCGATTTCCTGGCTTCAAGGCGCCACCCTCGCAGTCCTGGCGTCGCTCGCCAGCCTGACCCTGATCGGCTACCGCTTCGGCGACAGCAATCACGGCATCACGGTGCCGATCCTGAAACGATTCATGGATCGCTCGCTCTATTCGGGCGACCTGCTGGTCGCGACTGGCGATCGCTTTCCAACCATCTTCTATCGCGTGCTTGCAGCGCTCCTTCCTTCCACGGATTGGGTGCCGTTCGCCTACTTCACTTTGTACGTCGTCTCGATTGCGCTGACCTACGCTGCCGTCTATCGCATGGCGGTCTGGGCGAGCAGTGGTGATCGGGCAAGCGGAGTGGTTGCGGTGTTGCTCGCGATGCCCGTGCGCACCGGCCTCGCGGGCGAGGCGCTCTACCGCGTCGCGTTCTCTCATTCACACCTCGCCTCCGGTCTCGATCTGATGGCCTTGGCGCTCTTCCTGGAAGGCCGACGCGTTCTGCCCATCCTGATTCTGTCGCTCGGCGTGTACAACCACGCGCTCTACTCGCTCTACCTGCTGGTTCCGTTCACGCTCGCGATGTTGTGGGAGGCGCCCGCGCTTCCGACCGCCACCACCCTCAAGCGTCTGGCTCTCGCGTGGATTCCCGTCCTGCCTTTTCTGATCAACGCAGTGGCGCAAGGCAAGCCAATGACCCAGGAGTGGCTGGAGCTCCTGATTCTCCGGTCCTCGCATCACTCGTTCCCGGGTGCCTTTGGCGAAGCGTTGCCCGACGCCGTGGTCTGGCTCTTCCTTGGACTCGCCGCAGCGACGCGGGTGGAGTCCAGCCGGCTCAAGGGACTGTGCGTGATGATCTTCGCCACCTCGTTGTTTTTTGTCCTGGGGACGGTCTTCACGGAGTTTGTTCCGCTCAAGGCGGTTCTTCAGTTCCAGCCGCATCGCATCTGGCGATTTCTATCCGTTGTCCTGTTGTCCTTCATGGCGGGTGACATTGTCAGGCTGTGGCGCGCCTCACCCTTGATGCGTCTGCTCGCGGCGCTTTATTTCCTTTCCATCTTCGCCAGCGGTCTGGAGCAGTTGGGGCCGCTCGTGCTTATTGCGGTTTACGCGGCAAACCGGCCGCCTCTGCCCACCTGGCTGCGACTTCTCGCCGCAGGCGTCCTGGTCTCTCTTGAATGGCCAGATCGCACCGTCTTGTGGACCGACTACGTCGTCGAGTTTCTTCGCCGCCTTCAAAACACCCAGGTGTTCGCCATCCTTGGCGTCGGCTTGATCGTGGGACTTGCGATGTCTCAGAAGGACCGCGGGCGCGCGCAGGCGCTGTCCGTCCTGGCCTTCATCCTGGCCGTCGGTCCGGTGTTCGCCGACAATTATCGACGCGCCGAACTGCGCTTTGAGCAGGGATCCTTCTGGGCCGCGCAGAGCTGGGCACAGCAGAGCACTCCCAAGACCGCAGTGTTTCTCACCCCGCCCAAGGAAGCGGGCTTCCGGGTGTTTTCTGAGCGCTCGATCGTCGGCGAATGGAAGGACGGCACGCAACAGTATTTCGACGACACGTTCGCGAAGGAGTGGGGTCGCCGGATGGAGATCGTGATGGCTAAGGAGTTCGGGGCCTTCACCGACGAGGAAGTCGTGGCTCTAGCGCGTCAGTTCGGTGCGGACTACATCGTGGGCCAGGGACGGCGTCGCAAGCTTCCCGTCGCGTTCAACGGGGGCAGCACCGTTGTCTATTCGCTTCCGCCGCGCTGATCCGCGTCAGCGGGCGATCCGTCGATAGATCTGATACTCGGCGGCCTGGCCTTCATCCGCGTTCGTCCATTCGTATCGCGGATCCTTGCGCAAGTCGAATCGCAGGTTGCTTCGACGATGGATGACGACCGTGTCGAAGGGGAACTTCGGGTAGAGACGATCCAGGTCGCCGACATCGTCGACGCCGCTCCAGACGACTTCAACGGGGAAATTGCGGAAACCGTACTGGAAGTAGCGACCTCCGACCACTCGCAGGGGCGCGAAACGTCTCGTTCGCGTCTCGATGAAGGTCGCGGCACGGTCCTGGTCTTCCAGGTTCGTGGCCTTGTAACGATTGAAGAACTGAATCTGCCATGAATCCAGATACAGGCTTGTTGATACCAGCGCGGCCAGCGCGATCACGGACAACCCTTTGTTTAGGCGCAACCCGCACAAGCCGATCACGAACAGCGGAGCCATCGGCATGAGCGCGCGCACGCCTCCCCACACTCCGCCGCGTTCGCGCACCACGTAGATGACCACCATGGCGGCGAAGAGAACACAGGTGGAGAACACGGTCGCTCGAACGAAGAGTTTCTCCCTGGGCGACAGCGTAGAACTCGCCACGAGTGCGAGGAGAGCGAGCGCCAGCACAAACAGCAACACCGCATCCTCGGCGCGTTCTCCCGGACTTGAGGAGAAGAGCAACTGGAGGTTGATCTTCGCGTTGTTGACGATGTCGTGGTGAGACGTCCCACGTGATCGCTGCTTTCAAGTGCTGCGATCACGGCACTCGGATACAGAGCATTGGGATGAACCGCGCGATGGGTTGACAGCGGAGGCAGGACGGTCAGCAACGCCAGGAGAAAGCCCGGCACAAAGAATCGCAGGGTTCGGCGAAGACCGAGCAGGCCGGCGAACAGAGGCCCTGCGAAGAGCAGCGTCTCGCGGAAGAGAAGCGAAACGCCCATCAGGAACCCAAGGATGAACGTGGCGACACGCCCCTCAACCCAGGCAGCTGCCGCGACCAGGGCCAAAAGCGCTGCCGCGGTGACGTGCTCCGGATAGACCACCGCCAGGTAGCCCGGATAGGGAGGAAGTAAGGCCACCAGACCTGCAGCCACAAGGCTGCGCGACACCGGAAAGAATCGTCTCGCCAGAACGAAGGCGCTGATGACCGAGATCGCGAAACACAGGACGTTCAGCTGGACGGCGCTGCGAAACGTGTGGCCAAGGGCCGATCCCACCGCGGCGAGCGAGAGGGCATAGCCTGGGAGATGGACGTCATGGTGCGGATAGCCGATGAGATCGATGCTGGACGCGATGTAGAAGTTCGTGTTGAGCGATGCCTTTTCCGCGATGTTGCGTGCGAGGGTCAGATAGATCCACTCATCCGGCCATCCGAGTTCGGGAAGCGCGTGCCTGAGGGCGACATTCGTGACAGCCGCCACCAGCACGAGCAGCAAGGCGATCGCACAAGCGTCGCGGGAGCGATGGCTCATCTCACGAACCGAAGCGTATCTGCGTGGAAGCCGTAGTCATTGATTCGCAGGCACAAGGCCGTGATGACGCACGCCGCGGTGAGTGCGATCCGGACCGGGCGTGACTCGACGCGCGCGACGGCGACGGCGATGACAAGAGTCAGCGCTGGAGCCACATAGAAGTCTTCTTTGGCCCACCGAAGCAGGAGAGGGAGCGCCCAGGGTTCCTTCAGCAGCATGACCCCTGCCCAGGCCGCGAGCCACGAGAGCAGGAACGT
>JBDSLN010000180.1:0-8925 GCA_039916365.1 Vicinamibacteria bacterium | reverse complement strand
CGACACCGGACCACGCGAAGGCTCGCCCGCATGTCCGAGACGCAAGACGTAGAACGCAAGATCCCATCGCTCGGTGGGAGAAAGGCTGTCGAAGGCCGGCATCGCCGTTCCCGGCACGCCCAGGGTCAGCGCGTTGTAAACGCGGTACGGAGAGAGGGCGTTCCGTCGTTCTTCATTCTTGAAGCTCGTGGGCTTCGGATCGAGTTGAGCTGCGACCTCCGTCTGGCCGAGGCCGTCTGTCCCGTGACACGCCACGCACGACTGAGTGAAGAGAGCTTCCGCGTTCGTAAGGTTCGGACGGCGCAGAGGCATGGTGCGCAGACCGAGGCGGGATAAAAGCTCTTCACGCGCAGCCCGTCCAAGGGACGCCACTACGGCGACGTCCGCCTTTGCGAGGACCGCCTCGCGCAAAGCGTTGACGTGCTCGGCGATGGCTTTCTGATCTGCGGGGTCCCGGGTCGCTCGCGAGGCCAGAGCGGTCGCCGTCTCGAGAAACTGAAGCTGCTCTTCGTACTCGAAGGGGGAAAGGATCTGGCCATTCGAAACGGCGCCGCCGTAGTCTGCGGAGACGTAGTCGACGAGGGAGACAAGCCGTTGTCCGTCGCCGCCGTCCTGACCTGACGCGGTTCCTGATGCGATGACGGTGGTCGACGTCTCCTTCGGAGCGCACGCGCCAAAAGCGGCGGTCAGGACTAATGCGAAAACGAACTTCGATTTCATCTTAGAGAAAGGACCATAGCACGGTGGACCTCGACGACTATGATCGAAGGGAGCCGGAACACTTCGGCTTTGGAGGTTGAATCGAATGAAAGCTATTGGTTGCGTCGTCGGTCTTTTGATCGTGGTCGGTCTCGCGGTTGTTCTTCTCATGGGGAGTTACAACGGACTCGTAGGTCTTTCTCAGGCGGTGGATGCGCAGTGGGCTCAAGTCGAGACCGCGTATCAACGTCGCGCGGACCTCATCCCCAATCTCGTCGCAACCGTTTCGGGCGCCGCCAACTTCGAGAAGTCAACCCTTGAAGCCGTCACCCAGGCGCGCGCCAGCGTGGGCCAGGTGAAGGTCGACCCTTCGAACCCGGCGTCCGTGGCTCAGTTCGAACAGGCGCAGGCCGGCCTTTCCTCAGCTCTGTCTCGACTGCTCGTGGTTTCAGAGCAGTATCCCGATCTCAAGGCGAGTGCCAATTTCCGCGACCTTCAGGTTCAACTCGAAGGCACGGAAAACCGTATTTCCGTGGAACGCAACCGCTTCAACGAGAAGGCGCAGGAATACAACACGGCGATCCTCCGCATGCCGGCACGCCTCTTCGCGGGTCTGTTCGGGATGAAGGAGAAGCCGTACTTCAAGTCGACGGCGGGGAGCGAGAAGCCTCCCGCGGTGAACTTCAATTTTGGAGCGTCCCCAGCACCCTCGCCCGCCAAGTAACGCCTTGAACTCCTTCGTTCTTGGCCGCGCCCGGAGCATTGCGCTTCGGGCGTGTGCGATGGTCCTCCTTCTTTGCTCTGCGGCCTCCGTCCTTGCGCAGCCCAAGGCACAGCCGCCCCCGACCAACTTCTTCACCGATAGCGTCGGTGTCGTCTCCACAGGTGCCTCCAGTCAGATCGAGCAGAAGCTCCGGGACCTTCAGAAGGCCTCTTCGAATCAGGTCCTCGTGGTCGTGGCCGACCACGTTCCAGACGGCTACACCTCGATCGAGGAGTACACCAACCGAACCGCGGAAGCCTGGCGCGTAGGAGACAAGGCCCGCGACAACGGAGCGGTGATGTTCGTCTTCGTCGGCGATCGAAAGATCCGCATCGAGGTCGGGTACGGGCTCGAAGGAGCGCTGCCTGATGCGCTGGCCTCGCGCATCATCAACGATGAAGTCACGCCGCGATTCCGAGCGGGTCACTACGACGAAGGGATCACGGCCGGCGTGGATGCCATCGTCGCGGCCACGAAGGGCGAGTATCAGCCGAAGGCCGCTGCAGGGCGTTCCCGCGGCGTGGCCCCGTTGATCGTCGTGATTGTGCTGCTCTTTCTGTTCGCCGGCGTGATCCGTCCATTCCTTCAGGAGATTGGCGCCATTCGACGCGGGTCGCGAACCTATTCCGGCACGGGCTGGTCTGCCGGTAGAGGGTCGAGTGGCTGGGGTTCGTCGGGCGGCGGCGGCTGGTCGGGTGATGGTGGCGGCGGCTCCTGGGGCGGTGGCGGTGGAGGCGGCGGATTTTCCGGTGGCGGCGGTTCGTTTGGCGGCGGTGGTGCCTCAGGAAGCTGGTGACCGATGAGCGAATCTTTTTTCTCGAAGATCGATGAGCCTCGGATCGTGGAAGCGATCCACGCGGCCGAGCTGCTGTCACGCGGCGAGATCCGCGTCCACATCACCGAGGCAAAGGTCGGCGACGTCATCAAGGAAGCAACCACTGCGTTCGAAAAAGCCGGAATGACTGCCACCGCCGAGCGCAACGGCGTGTTGATCTTCATAGCACCCGCGAGTCAGAAGTTCGCGGTGCTTGGAGACTCGGGTATCACTGGTTTCGTTGGGATGAATGCCTGGTCGCAGATCGCAGCCACCCTGGGCGCCGCTTTCCGTGACTCAAACTTCACGGAAGGACTCATCTCCGCGGTGGATCGCGCCGGCGCTTTGCTCGCCGCCCACTATCCGCGAGTCGAAGGCGCGATCGACGTGGACGAACTCTCGAACACGATCAGCCGCGGCTGAGTTCCTCTACGATCGCTTCGGCCGCGTCCTTCGGCGAGCTCGCCTCCGTGATGGGTCGCCCGACCACGATGTAGTCGCAACCCATCTTTCGCGCCTCCAACGGTGTCGTAACTCGCGCCTGATCGCCCTTCGCGGCGCCCTTCGGGCGAATTCCCGGCGTGACAATGAGCAGGTCATCACCCGCGGCTTCGCGAATGAGCCTGATCTCCTGAGGCGAGCAGACGACGCCATCGAGTCCGCACTCGCGCGCGAGCAAGGCCAGCCGATGCACGGTCTCCTTCACTGTCCCAGCCGCACCCGTTTCCTTGAGTGTGTCGTCCGTGTGCGACGTCAGGACCGTGACGCCCAGCAGCTGCGTTCCCTCGGCGGGCACCGCAGACGCGGCGGCCTCGAGCATGGCCCGTCCGCCCCCCGTGTGCAGAGTGACGAAGTAGGCGCCCAACTGCGCTGCGGATCCCACGGCTTTCGCGACGGTGTTGGGAATATCGTGAAACTTCAGGTCGAGGAACACGCGGCCGCCGCCGGCGACGATCGTTCGGACAACGTCAGGACCCTCAGCGGTGAAAAGCTCCTTGCCCACCTTGAACATGCCCACATGCGGGCCAAGCTCTTCCACGAGTCGCAAGGCGCGCTCTTTCGAATCGACGTCCAGCGCGACGATGAGGCGGTCCTTTGGGTTCATGGGTCTTCCTTGATTCAGGCCATCGACCGACAGCGGATGATGATAACGATGTCCCGCGAATCAGGAACGCGCCAGGATCGCGCTCGCTTTGCGGATCATTCGTTTCAAACCCTCGTCGATGTCCATGGCGAGCGCCTCTTCGATGGAAAACCATCGGAGCGCGGGACCTGCGATTGTAGGCGCCGGCTCTTCCGGGGATTCAGCTCGAAGCGCTTCGGTCGGATGGGCGATGAAGAGGTAGCGCAGGTCGAGATGTTCGTGCTGAGGATCGAGCTTGCGCGCCGGAATCACATGGATATCCACATCGAACGGACGAGGAGCGGTGGGATGAAGTCGGGCTGCCAGGCCTGTCTCTTCCGTGACCTCTCGGGCGGCGACGTTCTCGCCGCGTGTCTCGCCCGGCTCGCCGTGTCCCCCCGGCTGAAGCCAGCGCTGAAGCTTGATGTGATGGAGCAAGAGAACGGATCCACCATCCTCCGAGATCACAAGCCCTGAGCCGGTGAAGTGTCCTTCGACGATTGCGCGATCGAAAGGATTCGGATGCGCTCCGGCAAACGCGGCCATGCGAGCGCGATCGTTCTCCTCGCGCGGTTCAGTCGCCTGGTATGCGTGAAGGGCCTGTTCGAGCGTCATCACGGAGATTTTAAGCGCCACGCCGGAGGCGCGCCGTCGTCGTCGCCGACGAAACGGCGTAGGGACTACGAGACCACGTGGGCGTGTGAGCGGGACGTCGCGGGCCAACGAAGCGATTGAGCAGCCACGCTCCGAACGCCATTATCGTGGACGGGAACGCGATCAAGCCCAGCGGGATCAGGACGAGAGCGAGCCAGAACATCCCCTTAAAGGCGAGCCGCGTCACGCCGCCTAGGATGCCATAATCGCGGCCTGATGGAGCGTTCCAAAATATCCGCGATTTCCCCTTTGCCGCGTGAGCTGCCGCGCCTCGTTGAGGGGTGGGGCCGATGAACGGTTTTTCCATAACACTCATCGGTGGCGCGGGGGTTCGCACACCGCTGCTGGTTCGCGGCTTGGTTCGGTCGGGACTTCCGATCAGCGAGATCCGCGTGTTTGACGTGGACCGCGAGCGCGTCAATCTGATTTCCCCCTTGGTCGAACGGGTCGCTGGAGTCACGGTCAAGGTTTTCGAGACGGTGGCCGAGTGCGTCAAGGACGCCCGTTTCGTCATAGCGAGTATTCGTCCAGGAGGGATCGAACGTCGCGCGCAGTATGAACAGATTGCGCTGGAGCACGGAGTCATCGGCCAGGAGACGGTTGGCGTGGGAGGCTGGGCGATGGCTCTCGCCACCATTCCCGCGATGGTCGGATATGCCAAGGATGTCGCCGCGCACGCGCCGGATGCCTGGATGATCAGCTTCACAAATCCCGTTGGCATGGTGACGGAAGGTGTTTTGAAGGCGACTCAGGTGCCGATGCTCGGTATCTGTGACACGCCGACCGAGCTGTTTGAGGAAATCGCGCACGCGATCGGCGTTTCATCCTCCGAGTGTCACTTTGACTACTTCGGCCTCAACCACCTTGGCTGGGTCAGTGAAGTGTGGCTGCGTGGCGAGCCGCAGATGGCGCGCATCCTGGCGAGCGACGACATCCTCTCCAGGATCTATCATCGGCCGCTCTTCGATCACGCCCGCCTGCGCGAGTTGCGTGCCCTCCCCACGGAGTACGTTTACTTCTACGAGCGGCCGGAACGTGCTCTCGCGAATACCCTCAAGGGCAAGACCAGCCGTGGCGCCGCGATCGCCGCGATGAACGCAGGTCTATTCGAATCTCTTCGTTCCAGATCCGACGATCCCGTACGCGTGTATGAGGCGTATCTCGCCGAGCGTAACGGCACCTATTTCTCGCTCGAGGGAGGAGGCGACGCCACCACACGCCAGGCTCCCACGGATGCAGCGCTGCTCAGCGGCTACGACAAGATCGCGGTGTCCGTCATCCAGTCGATTCATGCCAACACGGGAAAGATCATTCCTCTGTCGGTAAGCAATCACGGCAACATCGAAGGCCTTCGCTCCGACGACGTGGTCGAAGTCCCCTGCCTGGTGAACGGAAACGGCGCTCATCCCCTCCACGTGGGCGCTCCGACGGAGATGGTTCGGGGCCTGTTGGACCGGGTGAAAGCGTACGAGCGCGCCACCGTGGCGGCGGCGCTCAGCGGATCGAGAGACGAAGCGATCGAAGCGCTTGCCATGAATCCGCTCGTCGGCGACAAGGCGCTGGCCCGCCGACTCGCCGACGCCCTGCTCTAGCTAACTCTGCCGCCTTCAAACGTAATGCCGCGCACCTAAACCCGTCGGAACTCAGAGGCCTAATCACGAATGACCGAGACCACCGATCACGGAACCTTGAGACGCGGTATGGGTCTTCTGCCCGCCACCGCCACCAACATCATCGGCATGGTTGGGGTCGGCCCGTTTCTGGTGATCCCACTCATGATCACGTCGATGGGCGGTCCGCACATTCTTTACGCGTGGATCGCGGGCGCCATTCTGGCCTTCGCCGACGGCCTCGTCTATGCGCACTTCGGCGCCGCCCTGCCCGGCAGCGGCGGCTCGTATCTGTACCTTCGCGAAGCGTACAAGCCTTTCAAGATCGGCGGTCTGCCCATGGGCGACATGCTGGCCTTCGTCTTTATCTGTCATGTGATCCTGGTGGCGCCTCTCGGCATCGCGAGTGGCGCGGTCGGCTTCGCCGACTACCTCCAGTTCTATTGGACCGACATGACGACGACGCAGCACAATCTCGTCGCGGGAGCGCTTTGCGTGTTCGTGACCGGGCTGCTGTGGCGCAAGATCGAGGACATCGGGAAGCTGTCAGTCATCCTTCTTGGATTTGTGTTCCTGACCGTCGGCTGGGTGATCATCGCCGGTCTTTCGAAGTTCTCGATCACCCAGGCCTTCAACTGGCCCGCGGCCGCGTTTGAGTACAACTTCGACTTCTTCGCGAAGCTCGGGGCGACCTCGATTCTGGCGATGTACAGCTATGGCGGCTACAACCAGGTCTGCAACATCGCGGAGGAAATCAAGGATCCCGTTCGCACCATGCCGCGTTCGATCATTCTGTCGATCGTGATGGTGGCGTCGATCTACGTCACGATGTCCGTCGTGATTCTCGGCATGGTCCCGTGGCAGGAAGCGCAGCAGACCAAGACGATTGCGTCGATGTTCATCGCGCGCACCTTTTCGGATCCCGCAGCCGGTCACGTCGCCGCGCTCGTCATGACGGTGATGATTCAGTTCGTGGCCGCGGCCTCTTTATACGCCGTCATCCTCGGCTACTCGCGCATTCCTTTTGCCGCGGCTCGCGACGGCCAGTTCTTCAAGGTCTTTGCCAAAGTCCATCCGACCAAGGCGTTCCCTCATGTCGCGCTGCTGACCGTCGGCCTGCTGTCGGTGCCCTTCTGCTTCTTCTCGCTGGGTGAGCTCGCGACGTGGCTGATCCAGGTTCAGGTCCTTCTGTGCTTCCTGTGGCAGTGCGCCGGTGTCATCCTGCTGTATCGCCACCGCAAGGATCTTTCGCAGCCGTTCGTGATGTGGCTGTATCCCTTTCCAGCGCTGTTGTCGTTCGCGCTGTGGTTCTACATTTTCATCTCAGGGTCCCCGCGCGGAATCGTCTTCTCGTTCTTCTACCTCGCCGCGTCGGTGATGGCGTATGTCGCGTTCCGTTCACGAAGCAGGCAGAACGCGGACAGCAGTCCGTGGTGAAAGTCCGCCGCGGCACCGAGCCGAGCGATGCGCCCGACTGCCGATGAGCCAATGACGCCTGCGGGCTGCGTCACCCAACGTCTCTCTGAAGTTGTAGAGGAAACGGTCGGGATCGCTGGCCGCGAGATCGCCGTGGATGTCGATCGCCGGCAAGTTGCGTCCTCCTCGTCACCACGACAACCGCAGGAGCAACTGACTCCATCACGCGAAGCCGCGGTACAATCCCTTGACCGGTTCTCCGGGCCGGTCAGGTATGGCTACTGACGAGTTTTCTCTCTCCCTCACACCCGCGGCACGCTACGACGCGATTGACGTCACCGGTCGAATCGCGGCTCATTTTGGCGATGTCCTTGCCCGACACAGCCGCGCTCTCTACTGCTCGCTCCACACCACCGCGGGTTATCTCGAGGAGAGCCTGGCGAACAGACTCTTGCGGCGCGATGGGCAGCTGGTGCATTTCTTCCAGCCGTTCCAAACAGTGTTTCCTCCGGGGGCCGAGTACCACCACGACCAGCTGCATCTGCGGGCGGAGCTGAGCGACGAGCAAAAGGCGGTGGAGCCGCGCAACGCCGACTCTCATCTGACCTTCATTGGCGCGGGCATGCGGAATTGCGCGACCTATCGTACGGAGTCTTCAGTTCCCGTCTTCTTCATTGATCTTGACGGAACCTGGCAGGGCAAGCGGCGCAGCCGAAGCACAACGGTACTAGCCTACGACCGGGCAGAGTTCGTGGAGCGGCTCACGCTTCCGATTCCGGTGTCACGGCATCCGGTCGACTCGATCAACCTGAACGATCCCCGAGCGGAGTTCGCCGAGCAGATCGCCGAGCTCTTGAGGAAGCACGGCATCGAACGGGGCCGCGTCGACATCACGCTCGAGCAAAGCGAACGGAACGCCGGCCTCACCGTCAATGAATATGAGACGTTGCTGATGCGCCACGACCTCGCGGAGGTGCTGCGCAATCCGCTGCGTTTCGCGGCGATCAAGGGCGCGCATATGCTGGGCGACCTAAGGGCGGTTCCGGGCAAGACCATCGACTACGCCAAGTACGACCTGGTGCTGCTCTTCAACCAGCTCATGGAAGCACTCCACGTCGATGAGTCCGTCGTCGAGCGGTTGTTGTCGCGGCTCATCGCGTTTCCGGCGGACCGTTTCCTGCGAATGAAGCGCGGCATCAGCTTCGGTGTCTCCGAGACCAATGGCGTGCCGTCGCTGATCCGAGGTCGCTATCAGAGTCCGATCCTGGTGCAATGGCGGAACGCCGAACGCCAAGAGCGCCGGGTCGAGGTGGCACTCCACCGATTCCTCTGAGACCGCGCGCGCTCTCGCGCAAGGGCGTGTCGGTGTTGGTTGATAGACCGTGGCGTTCGTGGTGCCGCCCCACCCAGTTCCAGATGAGCGCAGTGGCCCCGTAACACGCGGCGGTCGTGGTCAGATCAACGGTGCCCTCGCGTCCAAGACCGGCTCGGCTGAACCCTTCAGGGTCTCTGTAGACGGCTTCGGCGGCGACTCGAACCACAAAACGCCGAGAGGTGGCAGGTCCAGTCGCGCGGAATACGGCGACTCGTGACGCGACTCGGCCACTGCTTCGACACCCCCTTCGTTCCCCATGTTCGTTCCGCCATAAATCTCGGAATCGCTGTTGAGGATCTCCCGCCACTTCCCTGCACACGGCAGGCCGACCTCAAAGCCGTATCGAGGAATCGGAGAAAGATTGGCGACGCACACGACTTCGGGCCCACCCTTTCGGGCGATCCGCCGGAAGGAGACCACGTTGTCGTCCGCGTCGTTCGCGTCGATCCATGCAAATCCCTTCGGATCGAC
>JBDSLN010000179.1:0-2785 GCA_039916365.1 Vicinamibacteria bacterium | reverse complement strand
GCCGCGTGTCCGGGCGTGCATGCGCTGCGCGATCCGACCCGGGGCGGCGTGGCCACAACCCTTTTCGAGGTCGCGGCGCGCGCCGGAGTTGGTGTCGAGGTAGATGAGACGGCGTTGCCGGTCAGGGACGATGTCCGCGGCGCATGCGAGATCCTGGGGCTTGATCCCCTCTACGTTGCGAACGAAGGCAAGCTGGTCGCCTTCGTCGCCCCAGACGGAGCGGACGCAGCGCTCGCCGCGCTCAGGGCCCACCCTCTGGGCAAGAACGCGGCACGGATTGGAACCGCGACCGCGGCGCACGCCCGAGACGTCTTTTTGCGGACCCGAATCGGCGCACTGCGCGCGCTGCTTCGTCCGCATGGGGAGCTGCTCCCGCGCATCTGCTGATTCGGACTGGTTCTGACCGCCGCCTCCAATAGTGGATCTACGCTTGGCGAGCCCGGCATTCCGCGGGTCCGCCGGCGCTGCAGTCACAGTCCGGATCGCTGCACTCACCGTGACCCTGGGCCAGGAAAGGAGCGAAGTCATCGGCAAACCGTCGCGCGGCCTCTTTCCGGCCGGGCGCGGTGAGCTTGTACTCCAGCCCTGCCCGCGTGACTTCCCCCTGCCCGATCAGCCGGTCCAGCGTCCGCTCCGTCCGACCGGGCGGCCAAGTCAAGAAACGCGTGATCGAGTCAAGCTGAGCACTGCCTGCAAAGCCTTCTCCTTCAAGCCAGAAGAGAAGCTCCAGCATCTCATCGCGTCGGGCGATGGAAGGCATCTCCGGCTGGCCGATCAGGCGGAGAACATGATCGATGGCCGGCCCCACCGATTTCTTGACCGCGGCCGACAAGTCCATCTTCAGCTCTTCGGTCTCCAGGGGCTCGCAACCCACGATGAAGACCGACGCCGGAAGCGCGCCCAGCGCCTTGGCCACCGCGAGCGCTCGTGAAGGAACCGCAAGGTGAAGATCGACCTCGACCGCTTCCGTCACGCCCTCAACCGCCTCCACATAAAGTTGGCCCGGAGTTCCGCCGCGCGTCATTGCGTCCACAATAATCAGCCGGTCATAGCCGCCAAGCAGTTCCTGCGCCATTCGAAGTCCACCGGTCCCGACCTCGATGACCTCAACGTTCCCTTTGGGATCAAGTTCCTCTTGCAACTGTTGAACCACAATGACCCCGAAAGCATCGTCGCCCCGAAGCACGTTTCCGAATCCCGCGACCAGAGTGCGCGGACTCACGAGACGGCGCCCGCGGTGCCGACTGCGATGGAAATGTCGCCCTTGTCCACGCGGACCGGATACACCCTCAGGCGTTCAAAGTCCCCGTCCACACGCTGCCCTGAGCGGACGTCATAGCGACAGCCGTGCCATGAACAGCGGATTTCCGAACCGGTGATTGAACTGAACTCGAGCGGCAAAGGACTCTCGCCGCAACGATTCTGAACCGCGTACACCTGTTCGCCCACACGCGCGAGAAGAACGGACTCCTCCAGAATCGTCACCGCGCGCAGAGTGCCGGGCGTCAGATCGCTTTCCGCCATCGCGCGATGATAGGTGGGACGCCGCGCCCTTCCCAGACTGCTCAGGGGCACAAACTGGGACGCCGCCCGTTTCCCGCTGTCCCGCGGACCAAGGACCAATTCCTGAAAGCCGATGAAGCTCTCTTTAAGGGCGGACTCGACGTCGCGAACGGCGGCCTCCTCGACGGGATCACCCGGCTTGACGCCATGCAGCCGAGCGTAGATCACGCCGCCGACAACTTCGAAGATCTCAACATCGATCGAGCGCGCGTGAAGGTGTCCGCGGACGGTATCGAGCGCTTCTTCCGCCTGAAGGCGCCGGTCCACCGGTACAAGTTCGTACGACATCAACAGGAGGCGGACGGCGTGGTCGGCAAGGAGCCGATTCACAAACGCGTCGCCTGCCATGGACCGGATCGAATTCATCAGGCGCGTGAGGCCCGTGCGATGAACATCATCGATGCCTTGAAGGATCGTTTGTAGCTGCGCCGGGACATCAGGGTCGGCGTGGGCCTCCAGGCGCGCGATGGCCCGGTTGACGTCATCAAGGATATCCGGCTCCTGGTTGACCGCTGCGGCGGCAGACTCGCCTGGCTCGCTCATAGAGAAGCGCCCAGCATGCCTCGGCCGAAGCCAAGGGGCGTCATGGGCAACCCCTCGGCCTCCGCGCGGTCCATCGCAAGGCGCACCACCAGATCGCAGACCGCATCGAACTTTTGAGCGACCTTCGGGCTCAGCTCATCTCCGAACTCTTCAAGCACGGGCTCCACTTCAACGACCGCCACCTCGGCAGGCCATCCGCCGAAGTGCTCACCGACGACCAGGGTGTTGTCGAGAAGGATTACTCCGGTCACCGCATCGGTCACGGCGCGTTGAATCAGGGCGTCGCTCGGGAGCGCCTTGTCCCATCGATAAGCTTCGACCATCCCCGGCTCGCGACCGGGCCGCGATATCGCGGCAACGATGACCATGCGCCCGGGCGGATTGTCGTGCATGCGCTGAACGACCGCGATGGGGTTGTAACTCACGTCCTCGACTCCCATGCCGGTGGGCCATGAACGCTCGGCGAGAAGGTCGCTGATCATGATGCCGATCGAGTGGTCACTCAGATTGCGGTAGCCGAGGCCACCGACCAGAACGCTCAACGGACGGATGGGGTCTTTCAGGACGCCGCGACCGGTTCTTCTTCCTCAACGCCGCACGCGCACGTGTTGATTTCACGGGTGATGACGCCGTCGCCATTGTGAATGTGCGTCATGCATGGCATGCAGGGGTCGAAGCT
>JBDSLN010000178.1:0-2551 GCA_039916365.1 Vicinamibacteria bacterium | reverse complement strand
AGGGTCGGCGAAAGAGGCCGCCGGGTTTCGAGCCGGATCTCCGCACGACTGGTCAACGGCACGCTCGCGGTCGCCGGCTTCGGTGCCGTCGCCGCGCTGATCCTGAGCCCGGGCTTCTCGCGGCCGGGCGTTCCCGCTGCGTCGAATCCGGTAGTGACACCTATCCCAAACCTGGAATCGACGCCGAACGTCGTCGCCGCCAACAACGTTCCGCCTTCCGCCGGTCCTCTGGACGCCACCACGTCATTCGCGGTGCCCGCGTCAGGCGCGCTCGGCGCTTCCACCGGTGCGACGCCGCAGCCTCTCCATCTCACCCTGACCGCGACCGAAGATTGCTGGATCGGCCTCGACGTCGGCGGAGAGCGCGTTGAGAACCGGGTACTCAAAAAAGGCGAGTCCGTTTCGATCCTGGCTCGTCAGAATGCGTCGTTGGCCGTGGGAAACGCGGGTGGGCTCCTTGTCGCGATCGACCGCGGCCCGGCCATGCCTCTCGGCAATCGCGGCGAAGTGAAGCGGAATATTCCGCTCTCGCCTGAAGCGATCGGCGCTCTCTCATCGGTGGCCCAGGGCGTTCCGGCGAAGCCGATCGGCTGATCAAGGCTCGTTGAGATTGACGCTTAGGTCCGTCTAGTGGCCGAAACTCGCGAATCAAATCCGCTCGTCGATCAGATCCGCCGCGGAGGCGTGCCTCTCGAAGTCAGGATGATGGCGGCCGAGGGCGCCCTGCCCTTGAAGCCGGAAGATCTCGTCGATCTCCTGGAGGTCATGCATCGCGACCCTGTCGTGGAAGTGTCCACCCTCGCCACCAAGACCTTCAGCGAAATGAGCGCGGAAACGCTCCTGCCGCTGATCAAGGCTCGCGATACGCCTGCCGCGGTGCTGGCCTGGACGCTGGATGTCCACACCGATCCGAAGATTCTCGAGGCCTGCCTCCAGAACACGGCGACGTCCGATGAAGCGATCGCCAAAAAGGCGAAGCACCTGTCGGAGTCTCTGGCCGAACTGGTGGTCATCAACCAGACGCGACTGCTTCGTTTCGCGCCCCTGCTCGCTCAGCTTGAGTCGAACCCGAGTCTCTCACGCGACCAGAAACGGCGCCTCGGTGAATTTCGTGACACGTTTTCGATCGGGGTTGAAAGGGAGCCGACGACTCAGCCGCCGGCCGTAGCCCTCACCTCCGCACTCGATGTCAAGGCCAGCGCAACGCAGGCTCCGCCCGCCGAACTTGTCGCCGAACCCGCTCCGGAAGTTCCGGCCGAAGTCATCGCGGAAAACGACCTCGAGATCAAGCCCGAAGAAGCCGAGGCGATGCTGACCGAGGATGAGAAGAAGGACGCGAAGGTGGTCAGCAAGCTGCAGCGTCTCTTCACTCTCACCACGGGCAAAAAGGTGAAGGCGGCCCTCACCGAAGACGCGCAGGCGCGTAGTTTCCTGATTCGCGATCCGAACCGTCTGGTCGCACTTGCCGTGCTGGGCTCGCCGAAGATCACCGAGGCTGAAATCGATCAGTTCGCGTCGATGAAGAACGTCTCCGATGAAGTCCTGCGCCGCATTGGCACCAATCGCGACTGGACGAAGAAATACACCGTCATCAACGCTCTGGTGAAGAACCCCCGAACACCTCTGCCCATCGCGATGGGCTTCATTTCCCGTCTCCAGCCGCGCGACATCAAGGCGATCTCCGTCGACCGCAATGTTCCGGAGGCGATCCGAAAGTCAGCGCAGCGCTTCGTGAAAGCCAAGCAGCAGGGCGGCACAAAGGAGTAGGCCCGAGGCTCCGGCTTCCTCCGGCGCCTCGGCGGTCACGCCGGTTTTGGACCGGGAGTCAATCAGGTATCCTCGTCCGAGTTTCTGACTCATTCTTAACGTCCCTTCTATGTTCGACTACTACGCCATCCTGGGCGTCAACCGCAACGCCACACCGAACGAGATCCGCGACGCCTATCTCCGCCTCGCGCGCGATACCCATCCCGACAAGGTGAAGGATCCAGAAGCGCGTAAGCAGGCGGAGAATCTCTTCAAAAACGTCACGGCCGCCTACGACACGCTGTCGCGTGATCGCACCCGGCGTGAGTATTCCGCGAAGCTTGGGGACGCCCCGGTGCTCACCCACCAGACGCAGAAAAATCCATCTCCGTTGGTGCAGGGTCCGTCTCTCCCCCCACGCGACAGTTCGACGCCTACCGCCCCGGCCAATCAATCACCGGCGATCCCCACTCCCAGCGGACGTGTGAGCTTCGACGCGCTGGCTCAGGGAATTGAAGCCTTCAAGAAACAGGACTTCCATACCGCCGTCCAGCTGCTCAATATGTCGGTTAATCTGGACCCCGGCAGCGCGCGCGCCCATGGTGTGCTGAGCCTGGCCCTCGCGAAGAATCCCAATTGGGTGCGCGACGCCTTGAATCACATGGAGACAGCCTCCCGGCTTGATCCCAAGAACGTCAGTTACCTGGCTGAGCTTGCCCTGATGCTGCACTCACAAGGACTGAAGCTGCGCGCCAAACGAGCGCTGGAGACGGCGGTCGGCCTGAATGCAGACCACCCAGACGTT
>JBDSLN010000177.1:0-3683 GCA_039916365.1 Vicinamibacteria bacterium | reverse complement strand
ACGGCATCGTTTCGCTCTCGTCCATCACCTCGATCGAAGGCTTGAAGGGCAAGAAGATCGCGTGCACCCAGTTCACGCCATCCCACTTCCTCCTTCTCTATCTGCTCTCGCAGTCGGGCCTGGCACCCGAAGACCGCGCCGCGGTCGAGAAGAGCATCATCTTCACTCAGGACGCCCCGGCCGCCGCCGCCATGTTCAAGGCGAAGCAGGTCGATGCCGCGGTCACCTGGGAGCCGGATCTCTCCGGCGCCGTCACCGCTCGTGAGAGCGAGGCGCACGTTCTGGTTTCGACCACCGCCGCTTCAAACATCATCGCCGACACTCTGATCGCCCGTCAGGATCTGATCGACAACGCTCCGGAAACCGTTCGCGACTTCGTCCACGGCTGGTTCGAAGGCATTGAAATGATGCGCAAAGATCCCGCGAGCTCGTACGCCATCGTGGGCAAGGCGCTCAAGCTCGACAACGAGACCGTGTCCGGCATGCTCTCCGGCCTCAAGCTCACCGCCTTCGCCGATAACGCACAGTTTTATGGCCTGACCGGCGGTCGCGCGCACTACGAGACTCTGTTCGACACCGCATTCGTGATCTGGCGTAAGAAGGGCCTGGTGACCCGCGCGGTCAGCGCGAAGGATTGGGCCGACACCCGCTTCATCGCCGCACTCGCCCCCGCGTACCCCGGCGAAAAGGTAGAGGAGGCGAAGGTAGCGGCCAAAGCGCCGAGCAGCCAGGATCGCGCGATCATCAACAAGCAGATCGACATCCACTTCACGCCCGGCTCCGACCAGATCATGGCCGGTTCGTTCTTCGTGCTCGATGCCCTCGGCGACACCATGACGTCGTTCGGCCAAACGTATCTGCGTGTCGAAGGCAATACAGACTCCACCGGAGCCGCGTCGGCGAACATGAGCCTCTCCGAGCGACGCGCCGCCGCAGTGAAGAAGTACATCTTGCAGAACTTCCCAAACATCGAGGCCAGCCGTTTCCAGACCATCGGACGCGGATCCACGCAACCGGTCGCCAGCAACGACTCCGAAGCAGGACGTCAGCTCAATCGCCGCACCGAGATCAAGGTCGTCCTCGCTCAGTAGCCGCGCGTTCGCGGCCCTGAATGACTAAAGCATGGCGCGAGATCTTCTCGGGCTTCGCACCAACCTCCCCCAGGGCACGTCGTTCGCCCTGGGATTGGTCTCGCCGATCCTGTTGCTGGGCGCATGGTGCGGCCTGTCTTATGGCGGCTATGCCCCCCCCGACTTCCTGCCGTCACCGACCGAAGTCGTGAAGGGGATCCTTCAGCTCTTCATCGAGTACGACTTGTGGAACGCGATCCTCGTCTCGTCTCGACGTATAGGAATCGCTTTCCTCCTGGCGTCTGCGCTGGCATTGCCGCTTGGCGTATTGATGGGAGCCTTCGAGGCGATCAACCGTCTCTTTGAGCCTATCGTGGCGCCGCTGCGTTACATGCCGATCTCCGCGTTCATCCCGCTCTTGATCCTGTGGTTCGGTATCTACGAGAAACAGAAGATCGCTTTCCTGTTCCTCGGGGTCTTTGTCTATCTGCTGCCGGTCGTGGTGACGGCGGTGCGCGCGGTCCCGGAAGAACTGGTTCAGACCGCTCTGACACTTGGCGCGACCAAGTTACAGGTCATTCGGACTGTGCTTGTCCCCTCGGCGCTGCCTGAGATCTGCGATTCGTTCCGCGTGATGAACGCGATCTCCTGGACCTACGTGATCCTCGCTGAAGCGGTGAACCCCGAGCATGGCCTCGGCTACATGGTCGAACTCGCGCGCACTCATCAGAAGGCGTCATGGTCCTTCGCCGGCCTCTTCGTGATCGGCGGCATCGGCTTGATCACGGACTCCGCGATCCGTCTGTTCTGGAACATCGCCTTCCGCTGGAAGGAGAAGGCGGTTTGAGCGCCAAGGACCCCGTCGCGCCCGCTCAGGCACCCTCGGTGGGCGAGCCCGGCACTGTCGCCGTTACCATCGGTTCCGGCACAGCGCAGGCGAGCTATCGGCCGGAGCTGAAGGCCAAGGGACCGAAGCTGCGCGTTTCCGGCTTGTGTGTCACCTACGTCGGTCGGGACGGTCAGAACACGGAAGCCGTACGCGACGTGTCATTTGAAATCGAGGACCGTCCCGGGATCGGTGAGATCGTTGTTTTTCTGGGGCCTTCGGGCTGTGGCAAGTCGACCATTCTCAAGGCCATCGCCGGCCTGCTTCCGCCGACGAAAGGAACCGTCTATCTCGGTGACGAACTGGTCACGGGGGTGGGGCGGGATCGCGGGATGGTGTTCCAGGCGTACACATCGTTTGGATGGCTGACCGTGCGCGAGAACGTCGAGTACGGCCTGCGGCTGCGCGGAGTGGAGGCGAAGGAACGTCACGAGCGCGCCGACAAGTATCTAAAGGCCGTGGGTCTCGCCGACTTCGCCGACCGCTATCCGAAGGACCTCTCGGGAGGCATGAAGCAGCGCGTTGCTCTCGCGCGCACTCTGATCAATCAGCCGCGCCTGGTCTTGATGGACGAGCCGTTTGGGGCGTTGGATCCACAGACACGCTGGGGAATGCAGGGGCTGCTGCTCGACATCGCGCGCGACGAGGACAACACCACCATCTTCATCACGCACGACGTTTCCGAGGCGGTCTACCTGGCCGATACCGTCTACGTGCTCTCGGCGCGGCCGGCGAGGATCCTTCATCGCGTCAACGTTCCGACCTTCGAGCACCGTGAGATCTCGCTGAAGTCTTCGGCCGATTTCCGCGCGGTCGAGCGTCAGTTGCTCGACCTTCTCTACGCTCCGTCCTAGGAGGACCGGGCCTTCCCGCGGATCAAGCGATCCGGGCCAAATGAGGTGTAGGAAATGAGTGTTATGGTCCGGCGATGTCCGCTCTGACAAGACTTATCCGGCAAAGCTCTGTTTTGACCCTGACGATTGTCTCGTCTGTCTTCGTTCTGAGCGCGCCGCCGCCCGCCTTCGCCACACCCGCGGCGCAAGCGTCTCCCCCGACGTCATCCGCCGGCCGTCCCATGCTCGTCGCACGCCTGAGCCGCTGGCAGGGTGACCCTGTGAAGAAGCGCAAAGGGCCGAAGGGCTTCGATCTCGCCTTCCAGCTCGTGGGATCAAGGTTTGATGGGGCTTTCGGTGTCGAAGGCCTGCCTCAGCTCGTGCCCGAAGGCGAAGCCTTTGACGCGCAGATCAAGCTCACCAACCTTGGCAAGCAGAAAAACATCAAGGTTTCCTCGGTGACCGTCACTGGTGACGGCCTCACCCTTACCACCGAGGTCTTGATCAGGCAGGTTGATCCCAAGACGTCGCAGCTGGTTGCGAGCTTCAAGGTCCCTCCGCAGTCGTTCGCAGGTTCGTCCTTTTTAATCACGGTGGTGCTGAGCAACGGCGACCGACACCGGGCGACGCTCACCTTCGCACGCCCGTCCTAAAGCGCGCGCTTAAACCTGGCGAACGCCTCACCCAACAGGACTTCCGACGCCGAGTCGCGAAGTAAGATCGCGCCTCGCACGTGACCTTGAATAGCCCTCGTCCCCGTGTCGTCGTGCTTGGCGGAGGCCTTTCCGGAGTGGCAGTGGCCTATGCTCTGGCCCGAACCGAGGCGTTTGATGTGACCGTGGTCGAGCGTGGTCCGGCCCTTGGGGGCCTCGCGGGCAGTTTCGAGAGGGACGG
>JBDSLN010000176.1:0-14718 GCA_039916365.1 Vicinamibacteria bacterium | reverse complement strand
GGACCGCGGGCTGACGACCGCGCGCGATTGCGGCCTCAAAGCATCCGGCGGCCTTCACCCTCACGAAGCGATTCACTGGAGTGACGCGCTCGACGAACGCCTGCGCTCGCTGGCCGCGGGGCGCGAGATCTGCGCCATCGGCGAGATAGGCCTCGATTTTCACTACGATCACTCGCCGCGCGATCAGCAGGAAGAAGTGTTCCGCAAACAGATTCGTCTCGCGAAGGATGTGAAGCTGCCCACCATCATCCACACGCGTGAGGCGGACGACCTCACCATCGCCATTCTCAAAGAGGAGAAGGCAAACGAGACGGGCGGTGTGATCCATTGCTTCACCGGAACCCAGGCTCTCGCAGATGCCGCACTGGAACTCGGCTTTTACATCTCCTTCTCCGGTATCGCCTGCTTCACCAACGCAGAGGCGCTGCGCGCCGTCGCGAAAACGGTTCCACTCGAGCGCTTCCTGGTCGAGACCGATTGTCCCTTCCTGGCCCCGCCGCCTCATCGTGGCAAACGCAACGAGCCCGCTTTCGTGGTGGACGTGGCCCGACGCATGGCCGAGGTGAAAGACATCCCGATCGAGATGTTCGGCGCCGCGACCGTCGAGAACTTCGATAGGCTCTTTGGGAAAGCCTGAAAGCGCCATGGCCCTGAAGACCATCATCGTCGGCACCGGCAGCACCATCCCGCCTCAGCGGGTTCCGAACGAAGCGATGCTGTCTCGCGAGTTCTGGGGACCAGACGGCAGGAAGATCGGTAAGACCAACGATCAAGTGATCGCGCAGTTCGAAGCAATCACCGGGATCAAGGAACGCCGCTACGCGGATCCATCCCAAGTGACGAGCGACCTTGCCGCACTCGCAGCTGCGGACGCGCTCGATTCTTCGGGAATCGATCGTGAATCGCTGGACCTGATCATCGTCGCCCACAACTTCGGAGACGTGCCTTTCGGCACCCGCAATTCCGATCTGGTGCCATCGCTCGCTGCCCGGTTGAAGGCGACGCTGAAGATCGCGAACCCCTACGCCGCAGCCTTCGACGTGGTCTTTGGATGTCCGGGCTGGCTTCAAGGAGTGATCATCGCTGACGCCATGATTCGCGCGGGCGACGTCAAGCGCGCGCTGGTCGTTGGCGCCGACACGCTGTCACGCGTCTCCGATCCTCATGATCGAGACAGCCTGATTTACGCGGATGGAGCGGGCGCGGTGATTCTGGAGGCACGGGAGACCGAAGACCCCGTGGGCATCCTCGCCCACGCAGTGCGCTCCGACACCCTCGATCACTCGACCATGCTCGTGATGGGGCCTTCGTACAACGAGGAAGTCTTTCTCGAAGCGATCTTCCTCAAGATGGAAGGCCGGAAGCTCTACAAGTACGCGCTTCAGACCGTCGCGGGCGCCATCAAGCAGTGCCTCGACAAAGCGGGCCTGGCGATCTCAGACGTGCGCAAGGTCCTCATTCATCAAGCGAACGGCAAGATGGACGAAGCGATCCTCGACGCGCTTTACGAGTTGTACGATGCCAAGCCGCCCGCGGACGTCATGCCCATGACGATCTCCTGGCTGGGGAACAGTTCGGTCGCAACCGTGCCCACGCTTCTTGACCTGATCACGAAGCGCAGACTCGAAGGACACGAGCTACGCAGCGGCGACACCATCGTTATGGCCTCGGTCGGCGCAGGGATGCACATCAACGCCGCCGTCTACTGCCTGCCTTAGCCGCTGGAACTGCATTTTTTGCCGATTTGCCGGGCATGGCCCTTGCATCTTCAATCTCGTTGATTTCATATGCGTGGAACGACTAGTGTTTCATTCGAAACACGGCTCCATGCGCTGAAAACGAAAGGAACGCGAAATGAAGTTTAAAGAACTGGCTGCGGCCACTCTCATCGTTACCCTGGGCCTTGGAGCCCTTCCCGCCAACGCCCAAGGCAACGACAAGGGCGTGGTGGTGGATCGCACCGCGATCGAACAGGCGCTCACGGAGAAGGCGCAGGCCGACAATGCCTCCCGCGACTCCATCCGAACGCTGCTTCAGCGTGAAGACGTGAAGGCGATGGCCGGCAACATGGGCCTCGACGTGCGCCGTGCCGAGGGCGCGGTCTCGACGCTTCAGGGCGCGGATCTCGATCGCGTGGCTGCTCAGGCCGCCACCGCGAATGATCTGCTTGCCGCGGGCGGAAGGACGACGGTTACGATCAGCCTGGTCGCGCTGCTTCTGATCATCATCATCATCATTCTCGTGACCAACTGACGGCAGCGTTCTTCAGCACCCTGCTGCTTTCAGCGGGGTTGTCCGGCTTCGTTGAGGCCGGGCCGGTCCAGGTGGGGGTACGTCCGCTCGTGATTGTGGACGTGCCCTTCCTGGCGCAAACCGAAGACCTGTGTGGCGGTGCCGCCGCTGCGATGGTTCTTCGCTATTGGGGCGAGGCGGATGTGCAGTCGGAAGACTTCGCCGCATTGGTTGACCACGGCAAAGGCGGGATCGTTGCGGCCGACCTGATCCGCGCGTTGAGTGCGAGAGGATTCGAACCGCGCGCGATCCGGGCTGAGTCGGCCGACGTTTCCCATGAAATCGCTTCTGGCCGGCCGGTCATCGCGCTGATCGACGCGGGCGGTGAGAGTCGGCACTACGTTGTCATCGTTGCGTGGGCTTCTGGCCGCGTTCTCTTCCACGACCCGGCCGTGGGACCTTTTCGTCTGCTCCCGGAGGCCGAGTTTCATCGGCTTTGGAAGGTCACCGATGGGTTCGCGATTGTCCTGACCCCGGGTGCGAGCCGGACAGTTCCAGCCGTTCCGAAGGCGACGGAATCGGGTGGCCCCGCCGCCTCTCGGAAGGAGGCGTCACCTTGCGATGAGGTGATCGACCAAGCCATCTCAACCGCCCAGGGAGTGGACCCCGAGGCCGCAGTGCCGGCGCTGTCGGCCGCCTCCCAGATGTGCCCCTCCCAACCGCGCGCATTGACTTCCCTTGCTGGAATTCGCTTCAAACAAAAGCGATGGAAGGACGCCGCGAACTTCGCGCTCGAGGCGTCGAAAAGGGACGCGACAGATAAGGAGAACTGGCGCTTGCTTGGCGCCGCGCTCTACCTCGACAACCGGCCCCTCGAAGCGCTGGCCGCGTGGAATCACATCGACGAGCCGCGCGTCGACGGCGTCAAGATTGAAGGCTTGCTGCGCACCCGTCAGGACGTGGCCACTGCAGCCTTGAGACTCCGTCCGCGCGACGTTCTGACCCGGCAGCGGATCGAACATGCCGAACGTCGGTTGAGCGAACTGCCGACCTCAGGTCGATCAAAGATCGCGTATCAGCCATCGACGGGCGGAAGAGCGGATGTGAGGGTGTCGTATGCGGAGTCACCGTTGACCGAGCGCTGGCCCCTGTTGCTGGCAAGGCTTGGCATCGAAGGAGCCGTGAGGCGCGAAGTCGACATGGCGATCAACAGTCCGACCCACCGCGGAGAATCAATCGCTCTAGATTGGCGCTTCGCCGCGAGGCGGCCCGCCGTTTCAGCAGCGCTCGCTCTTCCGGAGTTCGCGCGACTGCCTGGCATCGTGACGCTGAGCGGGCTCTGGGATCGGCAGACGTACCGGGCGGAGAGAGTGATCGACGCGCCGGTCACGATTGAGACGCGTCGCCGAGGGGCCATCGACTGGGCCGATTGGGTGACGCCGTCGATCCGACTCGGAGGTGGAACCGGACTCGACCTCTTTGACGGCGGGCGCCACTTCGCATTCTTGCGCGCCATGACCGAGTTGAGGCTGGCCCGAGATCATGCCGCATTCCTCGTCGACGGAACGCGCTGGGTCGCCTTGAAAGATCGGCCGGGCTTTACCGAGTTCGGCGGCACACTTGCGTTGCGAAGTCATATCGCGCCCCAGAAGCTCACGATCAGCGGACGCCTGGATGGACGCCGCGCCTCCTATGCGGCGCCGCTCGCCCTGTGGCCCGGCGCCGGAGAAGGACCCGGGCGGCCATGGCTCCTGCGCGCGCCACGTCTTGTGGACGACGGCTATCTCGCGGGCGAAGCGTTTGGCCGCGGCCTGCTTCACGGCACCATCGAGGCCGAGGTTCAGGTGATGGACCGCAGTGTGATTCGCGTTGGAATCGCCGCGTTCACGGACTGGGCGAAACCTTGGGATACCGTGACGACTTCAGGTGCTGCTCCCAGCGTCTTCGCCGTCGGCGTGGGCGTGCGGCTTCGAGGCATTGGCAAGACGGTGATTCGCGGTGATCTCGCGATTCGGCCCGGACGCGGCGGCGTCGTCGTGTCGGGGGGCGTCACACCGGTCTGGCCGCGTTAAACCTTAGCCACGCGTGGCGTGGGTTGACTTCGCCTCGCGCTTTTTCGTCGGCTCATCCAAGGCGCACGCATTGTCTGGACCCTGTTCCTTCGCCCGCGTGCGCGCGACCATCCGGTCGAAGAAGGCGGACAGCACGGCCAATTCGTCCTGCTTCGTGTCTCGCAGGAAAAGCCGTTTGACGCCCTCGACGTGAACCGCGTGGGCGGCTCGGTGCTTCGCCCAGCCAGCATTGGTGAGAACCGCGAAGATCCCGCGGCCGTCTTTCGGGCAAGATCTCCGGGTGAGATACCCCAGCTTCTCGAGTCGCGCGACGATCCGAGTCACGCCGCCACCGGTCAGGACCACATCGTGCGCGATCTGTGCCATGCGCTTTTCGCCTCCCGCCCGCGCGAGATGCAGAAGGATCTCGAACTCGCTCAGGGCCAGATCGTTCGAAGCGCGAAGCTCGGCATCGAGACGCTGGGTCACCAGATCGTGCGCGCGCAGGAAACCCACCCACGCCGCACCTTCCCTCTCGGACAGCTTGGGAAGCGGGGGGGTCTTGGTCATCAGGAGCCGCAAGCGTAACCGATTTCCTTGGATACTTGACAAGTCAACTAACCGGAAATATGCTTGACGCGTCAACAATATTAAGAAAGGCAGGAACAATGACTGGAAGCATCGTCGTCAGAAAATCAAAGGAACGTGGCCACGCAAACCATGGCTGGCTTGATTCCCGCCATACGTTCTCCTTCGCTGGCTACTACGACCCGAAGCACATAGGCTTTCAGTCCCTGCTGGTGCTGAATGAGGACCGCGTGAGCCCGGGACAGGGGTTTGGCGCGCACCCTCATGCGGACATGGAGATTATTTCGTACGTCGTCTCCGGAGCACTGGAGCACAAGGACAGTATGGGCACGAGTGCGGTGATGAAAGCGGGCGATGTGCAGCGCATCAGTGCTGGACGTGGCGTCCGCCACAGCGAGTTCAACGCGTCCACCGTGGATCCGGTTCATTTCCTTCAAATCTGGATCGAGCCGGACGAACGGGGTGTGGACCCCGAGTACGCCGAGAAGTCGTTCGGCCACATCGAGCCGGGCGCTTTGCAGCTGATCGCGTCGAAGGGTGGACGTCATGACTCGATCTCGATTCATCAGAATGCGGATATGTACGTCGCGAAGCTTGGCGCGGGCAGGGGCATCGATCATGCCTTCGCGCCGTTGCGGTCTGGCTGGGTTCAGGTGATCGGAGGCGCGCTCACGATCAATGGGAAACGTCTGGAAGCCGGGGATGGCGCCGCGGTCAAGGATGTGACGACCCTTCGCTTCTTGGCGGAGAACGACGCGCACTTCCTCTTCTTCGATCTCCAGTAAGCGGTCCGTCTCGCGACCGCCGACAAGGCAGCACTTCGCCAGGCCGTGAAGGCCGCCTGGGAGAAGCTCGGCGAGCAGAAGCCGAAGAAGCCCAAGACGCCTCGCGCACGACCGAAGCCCCGCGCCCGGTAAGCTCACACCCCCTCGCCAGCGACCGTCGTTTCGATCTGACCGAAACGCCCGGGTTGTGGCCCCATCCCTCCGCCCGAAAGGACCTTCGCCCTTGACTCAAGCTCTCGCCTTCGCCGCCTTCGACAAGACTTCGCCGCTTTCCCTCTTCAAGCTCGAACGCCGCGAACCGGTCGCCACCGACGTGCAGATCGACGTCATGTTCTGCGGCGTCTGCCATTCCGACCTCCACACCGCGAAGAGCGAGTGGCCGGGCACCGTGTATCCCTGCGTTCCGGGCCACGAGATTGTCGGCCGCGTCACCAAGGTGGGAGCGAGCGTCAAGAAGTTCAAGGTCGGCGACCTCGCCGCCGTCGGTTGTCTCGTCGAGTCGTGTCGCACCTGCGGCAGCTGCAAGGCGGGCGAAGAGCAGTATTGCGAGGCGGGCCTGGTGGGCACCTACAACAGTCCCGACCAGCACATGAAGGGCTTGCCGACCTACGGCGGCTATTCGTCACAGATGGTGGTTGACGAGGCTTTCTGCCTGACCGTCTCGGACAAGCTCGATCCCGCTGCGGTTGCTCCACTCCTCTGTGCCGGCATCACGCTTTACTCGCCGCTCCGTCACTGGAAGGTCGGGAAGGGCATGAAGGTGGGGATCGTCGGCCTCGGAGGCCTCGGCCACATGGGTGTCAAGTTCTCCCATGCGTTTGGCGCGCACACCGTCTTGTTCACCACTTCCGCCAGCAAGGTGGCGGACGGCAAGCGCCTCGGCGCCAACGAAGTTGTTCTCTCAAAGGACGCGGAGGCCATGGCGAAGCACAACAACTCCTTCGACCTGATCATCGACACCGTCTCGGCCTCGCATGATCTCGACGCCTTCACCGGCCTGCTCAAGCGCGATGGCACGCTCGTTCTGGTCGGCGTTCCCGAAGTCGCTCATCCGTCACCAAACGTAGGATCGCTGATCTTCCGCCGCCGGGCCATCGCGGGCTCCCTCATCGGCGGTCTCAAGGAAACCCAGGAAATGCTGGATTTCTGCGCGGCGAACAACATCGTTTCTGACATCGAGAAGATCCCGATGCAGGGCATCAACGAGGCCTATGAGCGGATCCTGAAGAGCGACGTGAAGTACCGCTTCGTGATCGATATGGCCTCGTTAAAGGCGTAGGTCAGTGTCGCACCGAATGTCTTTTTTTTGTATTTGTCCGGTCCGGGCCTAGGCAGGAACTGATAGAGGAAGGCAAGATCTTCCCTCGCCCCGATTTTCGGCTTCCTCCTCTTTCACCATGACCTCTCGTCATCTTCCGATTTAGCCGTCCTACTTCAGAAGGAATCCTTGAATGAGCGACATCGCTTCCCGCCGCGGTTTTCTTGGCGCGCTTGCCGGCGCCACCGCTGCTCTCCTGATCGCCCGACCCTCTCTCGCACTTGCGTCAGCGCCACGGGTCCTCAAGTTCAACCACCTTCACACCGGCGAGAAAGTCGCCATCGAGTACTGGAACAACGGCGCGTATGAGCCGCAGGGACTTGGTGCCATCAACCATCTGATGCGTGATTTCCGGACGGGTGATGTTCACCCGATCGACCCCAGCCTTCTGGATCTTCTTCACGAGCTGAAGAGCCGCACCGAGACGACCCGTCCGTTCGAGATCATTTCCGCCTACCGTTCGCCCGCGACCAATGCGATCCTGCGCGGCAAAAGGGAGCATTCGGGGGTGGCGAGTCAGAGCCTGCACCTGAAGGGCCAGGCCATCGACATCCGTCTTGGTGACGTTCCGTTGACGACACTGAAGCGCGCGGCCCTCGCCTCACGACGAGGCGGCGTCGGCTACTACCCGGATTCCGATTTCGTTCACGTCGACACGGGCCGCATTCGCACCTGGTAGCACGGCGCGAGTCGCGCGCTTTCCAGGCTACGACGCGCGCTTGCGTTCGTGAAGCGCTTTGTCGAGTTTCGGATCCTGCTCGTAGATGTCCTCGGCAAAGTGCATGGAGTTGTCGTCGGGGATCACGGTGGCGGTCACGTAGTAGATGACCACTCGGATCGGCCGAGTCAGCTGAACGCGCTGGGACGGCTTGCCGTTCATGGCCTCGTTGATCTTCTCTTCCGTCCACTCGGGTTGATCCTGGAGGACCCACTTGGCAAGAGCTGTCGGGCGTTCGACCCGCACGCAGCCGTGTGAAAAGTCGCGCCGCGCGCGTCCGAAGAGTGCGGGCGCCGGCGTACTGTGGAGGTAGACGTTCTCGTCGTTGGGAAACATGAACTTGACCTGACCAAGGGCGTTCTTGTCCCCCGGGCGCTGGCGGACACGGAGTTTGTCCGCGGCGAGCAGTCGGATGTTTTCCGGAGACGCGGGCACCGGCGTCGCATCGTCGCCCTGACCGTCGACGATCTCCATCTCCTGACGATCCAGATATCCCGGGTTCTTGCGGATATTCGGAAGGATCTCGGACTGAAGGATGGACTTCGGCACGTTCCAGTACGGCTGGAAGATGAGGTACTTCATCTCTTCCAGGAAAACCGGCGTGCGCGTGTCGAGCGCCTTGCCCACAATGACGCCCATGTCGAACGTCGGTTTGCCGCTCTCCGGGACGCTGTCCCATCCCCAGAGATGGAACATCGGGATATTGACGGCGACGAAGGGACGCTCGCCGAGGTGAGGTAGCCAGCGCATGCGCTCCATCGCGAGTTCGATCTGATGCATCCGCCACGTAAACGGTACGCTCAGCGCCGCCAAGGTGCCCTTCCCTAGAACGCCATCGCTTTCGAAGCCGTGCCGGATCTGGAACTTCTTCACGCCGTCCACGATCTCGCCGTCGTAGAGGTTCGGGTCGGCGGGTGGCGCCGTCGATGCGGTCATATCGCCCATGGCGACGAGACGGGCGCGCAAACCTTCAAGGCCATTGAGCGTTCCCCCCGGTTTAAGGGACTTCGCGGGCGCCTGAGGCAGCGCGGGCAGCGAAGTGTCGGCTGCGAGCTTCCGGTAACGAGGCAACATCGCGCGCAGCGCGCGGTATTGCACGAGCGGGGGAGTCATCGATTCGATGACCTCCTTCACCTGCGATTCGAGCGAAGCGGTGCGCACCATGGCGGCATAGTCATGGTCGTCGGGCGGCAGGGTCATCAGGAAACCGATGGCTTTCGGATCGACCCGGCCGCGGTGGAAGTCATGCAGATAACGCATCAGGGAAAGGCTGAGGCCCACGTCGAATGCCGCCGCTTCATCGGCGCCTCCGGGATTCTCGTTGAGTGTCTTGCTGAGGGCGGTCAGATGTTCCACACGATAGTCGGATGGCTCAAGGCCTTCGGAGGCAGCGTCGGTCAGCGCAGCCAATGCCGTCTGCGCGCTGGCCGTGGGGCGGAGCTTGTCGTCGACCCAGAACGGGCCTTCGGTAGAGGCGCGGTACATCTCCACCATCGCTTTCGTTTCCTGAACGCTCGGATCCATGCCCATTGAAGGACTGGCCATCAGCTTGGCGATGGCAGCGGTCATTTGGCTTGAGGTGGACGCTTGCGGGGTGCCCGCCTGCTTCGCGGTGGCCTTCGACCCAGCCGAAGAAGCGCTTGACTTCCCGCAGGCTCCTGCAATCGTGGAGAGAACCAGGGCCAAGGCGAGGATCCAGCTGATTCGTTTCATTTGGGGTTCGAACTCCTTCAAGTTCTGGGGGGCGGGCGGAATGTCCATGGCATTTTTCCGAGCAAGCCCTGTGCCACGCGGTTAGCCGCGTGTGTTTCGAGGGTCGAAAGCCGAAAACGCCTTGGCCATCTGCCGGTAAGCCTCGCGATCCGCCTCTGTTTCAGCGGGCGGGTGCGCGATCCCCAGGACGACGTAAAGGTCGCCCGCGGTTTGCCCCGGAATACCCTTGCCCTTGAGGCGCATCTGGCGACCGGCCGTCGATCCGGCGGGAATGGTGAGCTGAATCGGGCCTTCGGGCGTGGACGTTTCTACCTTCGCGCCGAGTGCGGCTTCCCACGGCGCGAGCTTGAGGTCCACGAACACATCGCGGTCCTCGATGCGGAATTGCGGGTTCGCGTTGAAGGCGATCTCCAGATAGAGATCGCCCGCCTTGCCCTTGCCAACGCCCGGTCCGCCTTGTCCGGAGAGACGCAGGTTCTGCCCCGCCTTGATTCCTTTGGGAATCGTGACATCGAGCCGTCGTTCGTGGGAGACGAGCCGGCCTTCCGCATCGTAGGAAGGCATCCGCAGCGTCACCGTGCGCTGCGCGCCCTGATAGGCGTCTTCCAGGTCGATCATGATCTTCGCGTGATGGTCCTCGCCCTGCGCGTGGACATTTGGCCGCCGTCCACCGCCGCCACCCTGGCGTCCGCGTCCGCCGAAGAACGCTTCAAAGAAGTCGCTTGCGTCGCCGAAGCCGCCCATGTCAACGGGGCCGCCGCGATACTCGAACCCTTCGTTCCAGCCGGGATCCGGCTTGAAGTCCTGGCCGGACTTCCATTGGCTGCCCATACGGTCGTACAGCGCGCGTTTCTCCGGATCCTTGAGGACCTCATGCGCTTCGCCCAGTTCCTTGAAACGGGTCTCGGCGTTCGCTTCCTTGCTGACGTCCGGGTGGTATTTGCGGGCGAGCTTGCGGTAGGCCGCCTTGATCTCATCCGGGGTCGCGGTCCGCTTGACGCCGAGGATCTCGTAGTAGTCCTTGAATTTCATCGTCGTCAATACCGTATCACCACCGGCGTTTCAGCCGTCCGTCGCGGCCATGTGTGTCGATCACTTGACGATTCGCACGCGGCGGCCGGGTTCGGTCACGGTTTAGGAGATTCCTTCTTGAGATTGCGGAAGATGACGGGAATGGCCGCGGCCAGAACCAAGGCCGAAACCACGCCGAGCGGATACGAGTAGACATAGCGACTGTCGATCACAATGATCTGCAGGATCAACGTGGCCGCGAGACCGACGGGAGCCAGCACGGTCACGAAGCCCTCCAGATCACGTCGGCGCAGGGACAGGGCCAGAGCCAGGGCGCCCAAGGTCACCCAGGCAACGGCGCCGGGGGTTCCAAGGAGCGAATACTCAGACAAAGCCATCGGAATGCGCCCGACGTAAAGCCTGGCGAGTGCGCCTGGTTGTTCCCTCACCAGGCGAAGGTAAAAGGCGCGCGCGCGCCGTTCCCCTTCGACACTCGCGATGTGAACCACCGGGCTGCGAAACGTGTCCGCGAGAAACTGCGCGACCCAGGGGTCTTCCGGCTTGAGCCCCCAGGGGTTAGGCGTCCATCCGATGCCCGAAATCAGAGTTTCGTAGGTGTTGTGACTTGGGAGCGCGTCTTTCTCCATTAAGCGAACGTCGCGGAGCCTCGCCTCGACCGCTATGCGCCACGGGATCTCGCAGGCGACGAACCCCAGCAATACAAGCCCGGCCGCCCTCATCGGCCGCGACGTACGGAAGAGCCGCCATGCTGCGAGGACGCCCACCACCACGACCATCGCTTCATACAGGGAATAGACCATGCGGATCTTGTGGACGAGGAAGGTCAAGACGCCGAGCGCGGGGAGCGGCCAGAGGCGCGGCGCGCGCAGAGTCAGCAGGGCCGCTGCCACCGCGAACGCCGCCATGGCTCCGTGAATGGCGACGGAGTCCACGCTGTCGTACGTGGGCACGACCATCGGCACGAACAGGAAGACGGGGATCAGGAACGCGCGCAGTTTGAGCGGGAACGCGAAGACCAAAAGTACGCCGGCGGTCAGCAGGACCCAGAAGTTGATCCAGCCTAGCGTCGTGGTGGTTGCCTGAGCGCCCGTGATCCGCGTCCATCCAGAGATGATCGAAGCGACGCCGAGATCATTGATCAATCCGGCCGCCACCGAGAAGCCGCCCTTCGCGGGAACGGTCGCGAACGGTCCGCCCTGCAGCGTGGCGGTGGACGCCTGAAGGGTTGCGTCCACCCGCGGGCCATACGTCGACCCCGAGAAATCGCTGCGCACGATGTGCCGGGCGTAGTCGAAACACTGCGGAGCCGCGCTGAGCAGGGTGACCAGGGTCAGCAGCCAGCCGCGCCATCGGGTCATGAGCCAGCCATCGTACTGGGCTGGCCCGAAGACTTCAACGAACGATCCGCGGCTATTTCAGCGAGTCGGGAAGGCCAACTCCATCGACGACTGCGAAGTAGCGGCCATTTGACGGATTCTCCGGATCGCCGATCCATGCCACAAAGTTGGCGCTTCCACCCCGGGTGATGATGCCCTCCGAGAGCTTCAGTGCCATGAGCATCTCTCGCGGATCAATGGCTGCACGCCTGGATCCAGGCCGCGTCGCCAGAAGACGCGCTCGCGAAATCTCCCCCGGCTTGAGTTTGCGGTCGCGCGATAAGGGTGCCAGGAGCATCCCCTTGCCATCGATCCGACGCCCCGGCGTCACCAGCCGACTGTCCCCGACCTCGATGACGCGGCTGCCCGCGCGCGGAACCGCCGAGCAGCCGGATACCGCTTGATCCGACTCGAGGCGGTCGAAGGCCACGTCGGCGTCAAACCACTTCTGCGATCGCGGTTCCAGAATTGACGCACCCACGATGGCGATATCTGCGTAAGCGTCGGACTGGTTGCGAAGGAGCTCGTCATAAAGGGCCGGCGTCTCGTCGGCCAGATCGTCGCGCGAGAGGCCGTCCAGGATGGACACAAGCGCCACGAAGTTGAGCCGCGTCAGGTCGCGGAAGCCGCCACCTCTCGGGAAGCCGCCGCTTTCGATCAGGACCACGGGTGACCCCCACGCCGTGACGTTGTCGCCGAACGCGCGGGGATTCCAGTCTTCGTCATAGCGCGCGATGCCACCCGGGATGAACGGGGTCAGAGTGCGCACGATGTGACTCGCTACCCGCTTGGCGCGCAGGCGTCCATCCGTGATGGTTCCCTGGGCGTCGCCCGAAACCGCGAGCAGGGAGATGGACGAGATCACGCCGGTCTCGCCGACCATGGTGCGCCGATTCTGGTCATGGAGATTGAAACCGAGGATTGGGGAGTAGCGATCGCGAATCGACTTGAGCAGCCTGCCTTCCGGAGTGGTCAGCATCAACGCGTCGCGATTGATGTCGATTCCCTGGGCATTGCGCCGCTCGTAGGCCTCAGAACCGTCCGGATTGAGCTGGGGAATCATCCGCAGAGTGAAAGTGTCGAGAATGCGAGCGATGTCGGGTCGCTTTTCCTCACGCGCGAGGAAGTCCGCGAGGTCAAGAAGGGCGGGTGTCGCCGAAGGCTCGTCACCATGCATCTGCGACCAGAGCAGGATCGACTTCGACCCGCGCCCGATCGACATCATCCGGATTTCCTTCCCAAGAAAGGAAGTTCCGACCACCTCGACCGTGACCTGCGGCCGCGCGGTCACGAGGCGGGCGAGCTCCTGGGCGAGTAAACCCGGAGTGAAACATGGTGCTGGAACCGTGACGAATCTGCGACTTTCGTGCTCCCTCGCGAGCGACTGAGCGGTCTCTGGCCCGGACAGGGCGGCGCTTTGAGCAGCAACTGTAAGGATGAAAAGGGCTTCGAGCAATGGATGACCTCTTGTTTTGGCCTTATCCTATGGCCCACGCAGCGACGATGAATTCTCACAACTCTAATTCCGACCCCAAAAATCAGTCGTCAGGCGAAGGTGCCTCCTCGCCGGTGGCCGAAATTGTGCCGGCTTACCCTTTGGTGACGGCCGATCGGGTGGTGACGGCCGATCGGGCCGATCCCGAAGCCGCTCCTCTGCTCGATCCGGAATCTCCGCGCATCGAGGAGGGCAAGGACAAGTTCAAGACCGAGAAGAAGGAAAAGAAGCAGCGTCAGAAGGAGAAGGCCGAGTTTCGCAGGATCGATCCGTGGCAGCGCTACAAGGCCATGATCGATGCGCTCAAGGAATCTCAGGACCTGGTCGATCTCGCCGACCACAAGGCCCGCTTCGCGTTGATTATCATGGGCGCGCTAAACGCGGCCATCATCATTCTCTCCACGCGGTCGGAGTTTCTGACCACACTTCCTCCTCTCATGCGCAACTGGTTCTACGTGTATCTGGTGGCCTACTCCATCATCGCCATCTACTTTCTGGTGCAGGCGATCGAATCGCTGCGGCCCCGCAGCGTTCCCAATCTTGCTTTGAAAGGATCGGTCTCCGATCGCGACGAGAGCCTCGGCCTGCGGTTTTTCGTGGACGCGCTTCGCTACGAGCCCGCCATGTACCTGAAGGCCTGGCAGTCGCTCCGGGTCAGTCAGCTGAACGCGGAACTGGCGCATCAACTGCACACCCTCGCCACCATTAACAGGGCGAAGTACAACGCTGTCGCAAAGCTCTATCTCGGTCTGCAGGCGATCACCTTGCTCACAGCGGGACTCCTCATGGCCATGGCGGTCGGCGCTTGGATTGAGCATCATCCGCCGGTGCCCGATGCGGCGGCAGCACCCACCGAAGGCCAGGCTCAGGCGGATGAGCCCATCAAGATCAAAGGCGGCAAACCAAAGAAGGGTGGCTGGTCGATCCTCGGCGAGCCTGAGCGATTCATCCTTCCGTCGGTGAAAGAGCCTTCCGGCATCGTTTTTTCGCCCGCCCGCGGCACCCTGTTCGTGGTCGGCGACGAAGGGTCTTTGGTGGAGATCAGGACCGACGGTTCGCTGGTGGCGCAGATTCCGACCGGGGGGAATCTCGAAGATGTCGCACTTCACGCCCCCTCGGGTCGCATCGTGCTTCTCTCCGAGAAGAAAGGCGATCTGTTGGTGTTCGATCCGACCACCGGCAAACGCACCGGCAAGTTCAAGCTGGACGACACAGCGCTTTTAGGCGAAGCGGCTGCTGGGAAGAACCAGGGGTTTGAGGGCCTTGCCTTCCGCCCGGAGCCCGGACGTCCTGGCGGCGGAGTGTTCTACCTCGTCCATCAGCGTGAACCCGCCATGCTGATCGCGATCGCCTTCGACCCGCTCGCTTCGTCTGGCGACATTGGCGCCTCCGCGCTGCTGAGCCGCACGG
>JBDSLN010000175.1:0-6271 GCA_039916365.1 Vicinamibacteria bacterium | reverse complement strand
CGACGAGATGGTCGGCCGTCAGATCATCGGCGTCGTCAACTTCCCGCCGCGCCGGATCGCCGGGTTCATGTCGGACGTGCTGGTGCTGGCCGCACCCGATCCTGTAGGCGCCCACGTGCTGCTCGCTGTTGAACGCCCCGTCCCAAACGGAGGTCGCATCTCATGACGAAGACCGCGGCACCGAGTGGATCCAAGGCCCCCAAAGACACCCTGGTGCTCTCCGCCACCGCGATCACCACCACAATCAAGGCGATGGCCACGAAGATGATGACCGACCAGAAGGATGTCGGCAGCCTCGCCATTGTCGGAATTCAAAGCCGAGGCGTTCCTTTGGCCGCCCGGCTGGCCGCCGCGATCAAGGCGAAGACCGGCAAGAGGGTCGACGTCGGATCGCTCGACATCACTCTCTACCGCGATGACCTCTCGACCATCGGTACTCGCCCCGTCCTCAAGTCGACCAACATTTCTTTCTCCATCGACGACCGGGCCGTCATCCTCGTCGATGACGTTCTCTTTACTGGTCGGACCATCCGCGCAGCGCTCGACGAACTCGTCGATTTCGGCCGGCCGTCGCGCATCGCCCTCGCGGTGCTGATCGACCGCGGCCATCGTGAACTTCCCATTCAGGCGGACTACGTCGGCAAGGCGATCAAAACCGCCCGCAGCGACATGGTCGATGTGCGCCTCGCCGAAATGGACGGCAAGGATGAAGTGGTCCTGGTGAAGCGGTGAGTCAGCCAGCAACACCCGCCGAGCCCATCGCCTGGAAGCAGAAACACCTGCTCGGCATCGAGCCTTTGAGCGCCGACGAGATCACGCTGATCCTCGACACCGCGGTTCAGATGCGCGAGATCATGGACCGTCCCATCAAAAAGGTTCCGACGCTGCGCGGCCGTACGGTGGTCAACCTCTTCATGGAAGCCTCCACGCGCACCCGCGCGTCCTTCGAGATGGCCGAGCGCATCCTGTCCGCCGATTCGCTTTCCGTACAAGCGGCTGGATCCAGCGTTTCGAAGGGCGAGAGCCTCCTCGACACGGTCAGGAATCTCGAAGCCATGACCCCGGATGTCATCGTGGTGCGTCATTCCTCCGCGGGCGCCGCTAACTTTCTCGCGCGCAACTGCAACTCCCGCATCGTGAACGCAGGCGACGGCGCGCACGAACATCCCACCCAGGCGTTACTCGATGCCTTCACACTACGTCAGGCCAAGGGCCGCATCGCCGGACTGAAAGTGGCGATCGTGGGCGACGTTCTTCATTCCCGCGTTGCGCGATCGAATATTCATCTCCTGCGCAAGATGGGCGCGGAGGTCACGCTGTGCGCTCCTCCGACCCTGTTGCCGCAGGAGTTCTCGTCGCTCGCCAACCTCACGTGGCAACTCGACGAAGCTATCGAAGACGCCGACGTGATCATGATGCTCCGTCTTCAGCAGGAACGCATGAACAGCGCTTTCATCTCGACGGCACGCGAGTATCACGCGCATTACGGCCTCACTATGGACCGTCTCAAGAAAGCGAAGAAGGATGCGGTTGTTCTTCATCCCGGTCCCATGAACCGCGGTGTTGAAATTTCCAGCGAAGTCGCCGACTCCAAATCGTCGCTGATCCTCGATCAGGTCACGAACGGAGTCGCTGTCCGCATGGCTGTTCTCTACCTCCTGCTCGGCGGCGGCCGCGAATAGCGGTTGCAACGCGAGCCCGCCCCCAAAGGTCCAAACGAAATGTCCCAAGCTCTTCTGATTCGCGGCGGCCGGGTGATCGATCCGGCGTCACGTACTGACACGCACGCCGACGTGCTGATCGAGAACGGCCGGATCTCCCAGGTCGACGACAACCTCAAGGCAAAGGGGGCGGAGATTTTCGACGCCAGCGGATGCGTGGTGACTCCGGGCTTCATCGATCTGCATACGCACCTGCGCCAGCCGGGTCGAGAGGACAAAGAAACCATCGCCACCGGCGCCCTGGCTGCGGCGGCCGGCGGCTTCACCGCTGTCTGTTCAATGCCGAACACCACGCCGGTGAACGACAACGCCTCCACCACTCGGTTCATTGTGGAGACGGCGCTGCGCGAGGCGATCGTGCGGGTCTATCCGATCGGCGCGATCACGCGCGGCTCGAACGGCGAAGAGCTTTCCGAATACGGCGACTTGAAGGCGGCCGGCTGCATCGCGGTGTCGGACGATGGTCGGCCGGTTCAGAACGCGCGCGTGATGCGCCGCGCGCTTGAGTACGCGCGGACCTTCGGGCTGCCCGTCATCGACCATTGCGAGGATCTGAATCTCTCGAAGGGCGGAGCGATGAATGAGGGACCGGTCTCGGTCGCCATGGGCATTCCCAGCGCGCCCCACGTGTCCGAAACCATCATGGTCGAGCGCGACGTCCTGCTCGCCGAGTACACCGGATCTCACGTCCACATCGCCCACATCAGCACGGCGGGGGCGGTCGATGCCGTCCGGCGCGGCAAGGCGCGGGGCGTGCGCGTCACTGCGGAAGCAACCCCTCATCACCTCGTTCTGACCGACGAAGCGGTGCGCGCGCACGACTACGACCCGGTCACGAAGATGAATCCCCCGCTTCGTTCCGAGGAAGACCGGCAGGCGGTGATCGCAGGCCTGCTCGACGGGACGATTGACGCCATCGCAACCGACCATGCGCCCCACACCACGGAAGACAAGGTCTGCGAGTTTGATTGTGCCGCCTTCGGCATCGTGGGCCTTGAGACCGCCTTCGCGCTCTGCCACGACGGTCTGGTCAAGACCGGTCTGCTTGACCTCCCGCGGCTCGTCCAGCTTCTGACCAGCGGTCCCGCGCGCGCGCTGGGACTTCCGGGCGGAACGCTGGAGCGCGGTCGGGTTGCCGACATCACGATCTTCGATCCCGCCGAAGTCCGCACCGTGAAACCCGAATCGTTCCGAGGCAAGAGCCGCAATTCGCCTTTCGTGTCGCAGAGCTTGACCGGCTGGCCGATTGCCACCATCGTCGGCGGATCAATCGTCTACACGTCGCGCTAGCTGGCCCAGCCGGCATTCTGGTGTGCGCGCCAGGCCATGAGTCTGATCCGTTTCACCGTTGAGACTCAAGCCCCGAACAGGAGCCCGTCTCGGCGCTGCCCTGAGCGGTAGTCAGTTCACCTCGTCGACGAAGAGTCGAAGGAAACAAAAGTGAGGTCAGCGCTTTCGTTTCCTATCGCGGAGCTTCGCGTTATGTTTGATGGCAGCTGCGGACGACGGGCCTTTCCTCGGCCTCATCTCCGTGGGCCTCCAAGCGTCTTGCAGGATCGGACGCGGGGCCCCACCCCCGCGTTCAGTAAGGTACCGGTCGGCCCACTGCGTTCGGCCGAGGCCCGACGCCCTCCGCGTTCAGGGTTCTCGCGTTGCTTCGCGCTCCATGAGCGATGTCCCAAGGTCGAGCAGTCGCTAGCTCCTTAGCGACGAGTCTTATTCCCCCGACGCGCTCCGCGTTTTGGATACCTCGCGAAACGCTTGCCGACGTGTGTCCCTTCGACCCTTGGTCGATGACACGAAGGGACCGCCGCTCAGGGCAAGCTGCGGAGACAGACTTCTGTTTGCCGATCTGGTGTTTCTGTTCCTCAGCCTGAGATGGAGCGAATCCCGACACTAACGCGGGAGCCACGGCCGCGAACAACGGCGCATCCATTTGAACGCGGAGGGCGACGGGCCTCGGCCGAACGCAGTGGGCCGACCGGTACCTTACTGAACGCGGGTGGGGCCCCGCGTCCGATCCTGCAAGACGCTTGGAGGCCCACGGAGATGAGGCCGAGGAAAGGCCCGTCGGCCGCAGCAACACCACCGCAGCGCTCCAACCGCGAATCGGCAGGGCGCGCACAAGGGACACGCGGCCCACAACAATGTCCCGGACAACGAAGCCCCCGCCTGTGGGTCTGCCGCGGCTTTCACCAAGGGCTGCGAAGAGCAGGCCTACTCGGCCTTGAGCTGAGCGGGCGGCGGCGCACCCGACGACGAGGGGGCTCGATAGAAGTCGCTTCGTTTGTACGCTTCCATCAGGTCGTCCCAGAAAACCGATGCCACGGCGGTCGCGGGAACCGCAAGCAGCAGACCGACGAAACCAAAGTACTCGCCGCCCAGCAATAGCGCGAGGATCACGATGATCGAGTGAAGGCCCAGACTTTCCCCCACGATCCGCGGCGAGAGCACGTAGATGTCGCCGAACTTACCGATGAGAAAGATCACCACGATCCACAAAAGAGTGTTCGAGCTGCAATCGCCTGCCCACGCGACGATCAACGCGAGCGGCAATCCTGCGATGAAGGCCATGAACGGGACGAGGTTGAAGAAGCCGATGACGAAGCCCACGATCAACCCCAGAGGAACGCCGAGGGCGGACAGGCTGAGCGCGTAGAAGACGGCCAGGATGAAGCAGATCGTCACCTGACCTCTCACAAAGAGCGCCAGCAACGCCTCCGCCTCGTGGATGCGGCCAACCAGCCAGGGGCGCACTCGCGGCGGAATGTAGCCGGCGATCCCCTTGCGGATCCGGTTCATGTCGAACAGCAGGTAGGCCGCGAACACCGGCACCACAAACAGGTGAATGAAGAGGCTGATGAAGTTGAAGGTACTGGCGAGCGCGAACTGCAGAAGATGACTCACCGGCGCCAGCAACTCGGGCGCCTTCTCCTTCAGCTTCTCCTCGATGACCGTACGCACCTGATTGCTCTCGTCGGGATATTTCACGTTCATCCGATCGAGGAATGGCTCTACTCGCGTGCGAACGTTCTGAATCATCTTGGGAAGGCTGTGCGCCGCCTCCTCCGCCTGGGAAATCAGGGCAGGCACGGCAAAGAGCAGGAAGACCACGCTGATGGTCACGACGCTCGCAAGCGTCAGCAGGACGCCGACGGCGCGCGCGCTGAGCTTCTTCCCGATGAGAGGGACACGGGCAAGCGACGGCCCCAGCCGCTGCTGGAATCGGTTCAGAGAGGGATTCAGCGAATACGCGATGGCGAACGCCGCGATGAACGGAGCGAGGCCCGGCAACATCAGGAACACCCCGTGCAGCGCCACGCCAACCAGCGCCAGGGCGAGCAGCGTGCGGACCCAGGGAGGGCTGTCTTTAAGAATCATGAGCGGGTTCCACGAACTTCCGCGACGATGCGCGATAGAGGTAGTGCAACCCTGACCCTACGGTGAGAACGCCCGTCGATACAAAAAGGACCTTCAGAAGGTCCGGCGAAATGGGCGTCAGGTTGGCCGCAAAGACGAGGGCCACGCAGAGCATCTGGAGCGTGGTGTTCGCTTTGCCCAGCCGCGTCGGTGAGAAGCCGCGTCGATTGGATACGGCCGCGATCGCCAGAGCACTCACCACGATGATCGCGTCGCGGGAGAGAACCATGATGGTCAGCCATTTTGGGATGTGCACGGGGACAGAGTCGGCGAACGACAGGGCCACGAAGGCCGAGCCGAGGAGCATCTTGTCGGCGAGGGGATCGAGGATCGCGCCGAGTTCCGTGCGCTGCTTGTAAAAGCGCGCGATCAGGCCGTCGAATGCGTCAGTGATGGCTCCCAGCACAAACACCACGACGGCGGCGCGAAGCCGACCATCGATGGTCAACGCCACGAACACCGGCGCGCAGATCATGCGCAGAATGGTGAGCTGATTGGGGAATCCGAGTGCGGGCTCAGCCATCAGGGCGTTAGAACGAGAACTCGAGTTTCCCCATCAGTTGCGGGGGCGTCACGAGGCCTGTGAACATGTTCACAGTCTACTCAGTTCCCCTTCGCGGATAATGCACGTCACATGTCAGCCGTCTCTCCGCGCACCGTCCGTCCCCCGAAACCGGAGGAGCGTCGTCCGATGGTTGGGTGGTTCGATCCGGGGCCTCTTGTCGTCACCGGCTTCGACGTCCTGATTTCGACACTCTTCGGCCGACACTCGGACTATCGCCTGCTTGAAGCCCTGGCTGCGGGCAGCAGTGAAGAGTTGTACGACTATTCGCAGAGTGAAGGTGTCGCGCGTGACGAACTTTGGCTCGACTACATCGCGGATACGGGCGATGGGTGGAACTCAACCTACGCGACCGCTTACTGGAGTTCGCGGCCGAGTCTGACCGTCGCCACGTCGTTCGGCGCCCGTCATGAAACGCGGTCCGGCGACATCATGCTCTTCGGCGGAGATGAGGTTTATCCGGCCGCGTCGCACGCCGACTACCACTCCCGTCTGGTGAAGCCGTTCGAAACCGCGCGCAACTACTCACGCGCGCCAGAGCCCGATGTCTTCGCGATTCCCGGCAACC
>JBDSLN010000174.1:0-13863 GCA_039916365.1 Vicinamibacteria bacterium | reverse complement strand
AGAGGATGGATGCCACCCTGCGTCGTGTGGGCGGAGAGCACGCTGTGCCGGATACCATTCCGAGCACCGCGTCGGAGGACTTCTCCTTCTACCAGCAGAAAGTTCCCGGACTGTTCTTCTTCCTTGGGGTCACGCCCAAGGGGACGGCTCCCGGAGACATTTACGCGAACCACTCTCCGCACTTCTTCGCGGATGAGGCGGCCCTGATCACGGGCGTGCGTGCGTTGTCGAACCTCGCGGTCGACTATCTCGCTAGCTCTGCGGCTCCATCAGCTTCGAAGTAGTTTCGACCAGATGCTTCGTGGCGGCGCTGACCGCCTTGAGATTTCGCTCTTCGACGAATGAGCCGTCGTCCTTGAAGGCCTGATCCGCCTTCGCGATCATCACCTGATCGGGGATGACATGGACGAAAAGCTTCACGAGCACCGGCCTCAGTTGCTGGAGACTCAGGACCGCGCCGAAGTTCCCCGGTGACGCGCCCATGAGGGCCGCGACCTTTCCGCGATAGGGCTCCAGTCCGCTTCGGCCCTGGTAGTCGCGACTCAGCCAGTCGATGGTGTTCTTCAACAGAGCGGTCACCGAGCCGTTGTTCTCGGGTGATGCAAATAGCAACCCTTGATGTGCGATGAAAAGGTCACGCAGTTTCACCGCGAACGGCGGCATGCCTTCCTTGGCCTCCAGGTCTCCGTCATACAGAGGAATGGGGAAATCGCGAAGGTCGATGAGAGTTGTGTCGCCGCCGGCCTCGGTCACGCACTTCGCCGCGATACGCGCCAGCTTCTTGTTGAGCGAGCCTTCACGCGCGCTTCCGGCAAAGACGAGGATCTTGGGTTTCGGCATTGGTTCTCCTAGTGCGTCGCGAGTTAGATCAGGGCGAGAAGAGTGTCGATATCGGAAGCGTCGTGGTACGCACCGAAGCCGAAGCGGACACGGTCGTCACGATGATCGACGATGACGTTCTTCCTCCGCAGGGATTGGTCGATGGCGCCGGCGTCGTTTCGACGGAAGGTGAGGAAGCGGCCGGTGCCTTCGATTCCATTCTCCGGCGCGATCAAGTCGGAAAGCCGAAGCGCATCCGTGGCGCGCGCCGCCAATGGCAGTCCGTCGAGGAAGCGTCTCTGTAGTGACTTCACATGAGCGTGGACGGCGGCCACCGTGAGCCGCTCAGCAAGGAACATCTTCATAACGGCATTGATCCGATAGAGGCCGCTCGGATCGAACGTGGCGCCCATCATGCGGAAGCCGTCGGTTGAAAAGCCGACCTCATTGAATGCTCCGCCGGCCAGGTGTCCGAAGCCGGCGAACCAGCCGGTGTTGAGCGGACGGCCCTGGAAGCCACGCGGAACCGCGAGAAAGCAGGCGCCTTCGCCGCTCTGCGCGTATTTATATCCGCCGGCGAGATAGAAGGCGCGATCCGCCACCGCTTTGAGGGAGGTCGGCACTGCGAAGAAGCCGTGGTACCCATCGATCACGACCATGGTGGACGCCGGAGCGGCCGCTACGATGCTTTCGAAGTCGTGGACCACGAAGCCGGAGTTGAAGAAGACATGGCTGAAGAACAACAGATCGCAGGGCGCTTTGCGCACGGCATCGATGAAGCGCTCGGTGAAGGTTGCGAAGGGTTCTGCAGGCACACGATGGAGGTCCACAAGCTGCTCCTCCTCGGCCCGCGCCATCTGACGCGAGAAGCTCATAAATTCCGCATCGGTCGTGACCACGCGGATCTTCCGGCCGGCGGGAAAGCAGGAGAGCAGCCGCACCACGAACTCGTGCGTGTTGGGCGCGAATGCGATCTGGGACGCGGACGGAAGATCAAGGACGCGCGCGATGTGGCCCTGCGCTTCCGGCACCACGGTTCCGAACACGCGTTCCCATTTCAGATCGGCCATGAGGGCGGCGTCCTCCCAGGCTTCGATCTGCGCGTCGCGCGTGACATCGGGCCACGGATGGTGCGAATGGGCGGCGAAGTGCAGGCGTCCCGGCGAGGCGGAAAGGAATCGAGAATACAGGTGCTTCAAACAGGTCTCCGCTGGTTCACAGATGCGATGATGGACGCTCCCCGGTTCATGCGAGCGCCCATTCTCCCCTTAGTCGTCCTAGCTCTCGTAACTCTCGACTGCAGGAGAGGCCCCGAGACGGTCGCTCCCGATTCGCCGCTCGCGTCGGAAGAGAAGCTTCTCGAGCGTCAGCTGGTGTCCCTTCGCGAAGCGATCGCCGATGCCAAGACCGGAACACTCTTTTCGCCCCGAGACATCGCGGTCGGGGTCTCCGAGGAAGTTGTTCAGTCGACGCTCCAGCAGGCGCTTCCCATTGAACAGCCGGTCGCCAAGGAATTCCGCGCGCGCATCGAACGCGCGCAGGTCTCGTTCCGCTCGATGCAGGGATCAGTCAAGCTCGAGGGTCGCATTTGGGCGCTGGCGAATCCCGAGACCTTCGCGGACCTCACTCTGATCGGCGGGATCAACACGGCCGAAGTCGAACCAGGCACGGGGGTGTTGCGTGCGGAGATCGTGTTAGATGGGTGGGACATCAGGCGGGCCTCGGCCGTCGGCGCGGAAGGCGACTGGGTTCGCAATCTCGTCTTGCTTCTTGGCGACAACGCCCTGACCGCGCTGCGCGATCTCGTTCCGCTTCTACGGATTCCCGTCGGAATCGAAGACGGCATCGATCTACCGGGAGCATCGGGAGGCGCGCTGACCATCCCGGCCGGACGCGTTCCGTTCGAAGCCGAGGTGTCCCGCGTGATTCCCTTGTCTGGGCGACTGTGGGCGATGGTCCATGTCACCACCACAGGATGGGAGCGGAGGACGACCGTGAAGGGGGTGGCGCCATCGGTCCCTCGCGCGCCGGCCACGGTGCTCAAACCGCCGAGTTCGCCGAAGCCTTCGGTAGCTACGCAGAAGGCGCCGAAATGAATCGCTGCGCTCGCGCCCTGGGCGTCGGCCTTACCCTTTGCGCCGAGGCCTCCGCGTTCGCACAGACGCCCCAACGGCCCACGGTGGCGGCGACTCAAATCAAGATCGCAGCGCTCAAGGCCGATCGCGCCAGGCTGCAGGAGGAGCTGAGGACGGTGCTCACGGAGGATGCGAAGCTGGTCGACGCGCCGCCGGGCGACATCCTGATCGGCCTGCCCACGACGCTTGTGAAAGAAATCGCGTCCGAAGCGATCACCGGCCCGCTTCGTAATGTTCTGCTGACTCTGAAGAATGTGGTGCAGGTGACGCGCAAGGACGCGATCAAGACCAAGACCTTCCTCGGCATGATGACGCTCGGCAACTACGAACTGACCGTCTACGTTCAGGAGGTCAAGGCGCGCATGAAACCGCAGACACCGAGCCTGATCTTCGGCTCCAATCGGATCTTGGTTGACTTGCCGGTCGACGTCGAGTCGGGGGACGTGAAGGCGACTCTCATATTTAAGTGGGACGGAAAAAAACTCGCCGGCATCGTCTGCGGCGATCTGACGAGCGAGCACGAACTTCAGGCCTCAGTTCCTCGCATCGTGGCGCGTCTGCACGGCCGTCTGTTGATCGAGTCGCGCGGCGAGCAACTGGTGGTGACGCCGGTTCTCGCTCCCATCGAGCTCGCGTTCAAAGTCGAACCGCAACAGCGCACGTGGGACTTCATCGACGACCTCATCGAGAGCCGGAATGCGGCGTGTCAGGCGGCGCTCAGGAAAGCGGCGGTGGGCGACAAGGTCAAGGCCCTGGTCGCTCAGGGCTTCAAGACGAAGCTCGCGAGCAACTGGCTGAAGCCGATCACACTCCTGGCATCCTTCCGGGACACGGTGGAGGTGGGGCGCGCGACGGCGAAGCTCGCGGTCACGCCGACCGGAGTCTCGATCACCAAGACCCGCATCTGGTATGGCGCGAATCTGCTGGTGAAGCGCGGCCCGGACAGCGGTCGGAAGCCGGCCGGTTCATCCTAAGGCTTAGTCCATTCGTCCGAACCCGGCCAGCATGAAGGGCCCAGGGTGAAAAAGAAGGTCGTCTCCGTTCCAGCACCCGCAGATTCGCTCCAGACGCGCCTTCCATGTGCACACGATCGCAAGGCGCATCCGGGAGCATGCGATCAGGCTCGTTCGGCATCCCCGTAATCACTCCCAGATGGATCTTGGATGAGTGCGGAACGGTGGTACATCATCCGGCTGAAGCGCGCAGGCGCGGCGTCTGAGGCGTGCCACACAGAAATCCCTGAAGGTAATCGCATCCGAGATCGACGAGGACCGTTTTCTCCGCTTCGGTCTCGACTCCTTCCGCGACCAGGGGGATCCCGAAGTCGCGGCACATGGCGGTCATCGAACGGACCAGTGTGCGCCGATATGGGTCAGAATCGATGCCACGGACAATCGCCATGTCGAGCTTGACGACGTCTGGGCGCAGCAGGGCGAAGCTGTTGAGGCCGGCGTACCCGGCCCCCATGTCGTCCACCGCAATCAGGAATCCCAGCTCGCGCAACAGCTCTATCTTCTCCTTGAGTTCCTTGACCTGCTCGATGGAGTGACGCTCCGTCACTTCCAGGATCACCCGAGCGCCCAAGTGTCGCAGGGGATTCTTGTCGGAGTAGAGCTCTTCGTCCTCGAACTCCAGGCTGTGGAGGTTCACGAAGAGCGCGTGCAGTGGTTCGACTTCCACGGTGGACGCAATCTGCCTCACCCGACGGCCGAACGCGATGACGCGGCCGAGCTTCTCGGCAACGTCGATCAGCATCGCTACGCTCGTGAGGCGGGTGGACACCGAACGGGCCAGAAGCTCCACGCCGAAAACCACCCCGTCCTTGGCGCCGACGATGGGTTGAGCAGCGAGCCAGAGCCCGGTCAAGGCCTCATCAAAAGCAAGATCCATGGCGGCGCGGTCGCCGATGAATTGAGAAGGCGAACGTGTGATGGTGAGCGCGTCGCGACGCCAGCGCGCGAGGCGGCCGAGGCGCACCGCCTGGTCCATGGTCTCCACGATCTCCGCGGTGGCGGCCGGCTTCCGCAGATAACGCAGCGCGCCTCCTTCGACCGCCTCGATGGCGGTTTCGAGGCTCGGACGTCCGGTCAAGAGAACGACCGGGATATCCAGATCGCGTGAACGGATCATCCGCAACATCTCAACACCACTGAGGCCCGGCATGGAGATATCGCTGATCACGGCGTCGGCGGCGCCTTCGCGGCTCAGCTTCTGCAAGGCCACGATTCCCGTTTCCGCTTCCTCCACCCGGAAGCCCGCATGCCGCAGACTGACCGCTATTACAAAACGGACATGATGGTCGTCATCGACGACGAGAATCGTGCCTCGATCTCGGGCCACGGTGCGCTCTTGCGGCATGCGCCGGAGTATATGGGGCGCCTTCGCGATTCCGAGGACGTGCCCTTTTAGGTCGTGGAGGACGGGGATTCCGGCAGGTAGATCTCGAAGGTGGTGCCCCGGCCGGGCTCGCTGTTGACCACGATCGCGCCCTTCATTCGCGAGACGATGCCGTGTACGACCGACAGTCCTAGACCCGTCCCCCGGCCGACGGGTTTGGTCGTGAAGAAGGGTTCGAACACACGATCGGCCACGGCATCGGACATTCCTTCGCCGTTGTCGGTGACCCAGAGATGCACGTGCCGTCCCGCCTGGAGATTCGGGTGCACGACCGATCCAGCCACAAGCGCCCGTGACTCGATTCCGAGATGGATCGAGCCTCCGGTCTTTTCAACTGCGTGCTTGGCGTTGGTCAGCAGATTGAGCAGGACCTGATGAATCTCAGTCGGGTCGGCGAAAAGAGGGCCCGTGGGGTTCTTCGTGACGTCGAGCGGGATATTCATGGGCAGCGTGCTTCGGAACAGCGCGACCGTCTCATCGACCAATTGAACCGGCTTGATTTCCGACTTTCGCGAATTGTCCTGACTGCTAAAGGAAAGAATTTGCTGAACGAGTTCGCGCGCGCGATGAGCCGCCTCGCTGACCCGGGCCAGGTAGGGCGTCGCGGGACTGTCCGCGGGCAGAGACAGTTGGGCGAGTTCCGCGCAGCCCATGATGGCCTGCACGATGTTGTTGAAGTCGTGAGCGATGCCGCCGGCGAGCGTGCCGAGGGTTTCGAGACGCTGAGACTGCTGGAGCTGGGCCTCGAGCCGCGCCGCTGCTTCCTCGGCGCGCGATCGTTCAGTGATATCTCGAGAGTTGATGACGGCGGAGGGCTGTGGTCCGGAGCGTGCGCTGCCGATGGATTCGAGGATGCGCTCGGAACCATCCTGCGCGCGCAGGACCATGATCGATGCGACCGCCGTGTCGGGCTGCGCGAAGACCGCGTCGATGGCAAGACGAATTTCGTCGCGTCTGCTGGGATCGGCGAGTTCCAACACTCGCCGCCGGGTCAGCTCATCCGCGGAATAGCCGAGCACCCGCGCGCATGCCGGACTCGCATAGAGGATGCTGCCGTCGCTGGTGAGGATCCAGATGAGATCGTGCGCGTTCTCGATCAGCGACCGAAAATGTTCCTCTCGGGTTCGGAGGGCTTCCTCCGCCCGGCGACGTTCGACGATGTAGCTCCAGGTGCGCAGCGCGCGGTGGACGATCTCCGGCATGCGCGCGAAACTTTCGTCGGACTTCACAACATAGTCGAGCGCGCCGGTCTTCATGGCGTCGACCGCGACCTTCTCGTCGCCGTGGCTCGTCATGACCACAACTGCGTATGCCGCGCGCTCGCGGCTCTCCGGAAGCAGAGTCAGGCCCTCGCCGTCCGGCAGGCGAAGATCGGTGATGACCAGATCCGGCGGGTCGCCGTCCGCGAGTACGACCTGCGCCTCTCGGATGGTGCTGACCCAGTTCAGCTTCACCTTGACGGCGCTTCGATCGAAGGCGCGACGAATCAGCTCGGAGTGGGGTTCGTCGTCCTCGACCAGAAGGATGACGGGGACGCGCGGTCTCGGAATCGAGGCCATGTCCTGACCGAACGGACGCCCTACCGCGGTGACGCTTGGTTCCAAGTGAACCAGTAGAGGCCGAGTTCCTTCATCAAACTCTCAAAGCTCTTGAGGTCGAGAGGTTTAACAAGGTAACTGTTGGCGTGGCGAAGGTAGGCCTCGGAAACGTCCGGATCGGCTGCCGAGCTCGTGAGCACAACCACCGGAATCGACTTCAGACTGGAAGCGGACTTGATGTCGGCCAGCACGGTCAGTCCGTCCACCCGGGGAAGGCGGAGATCGAGCAGGATGAGATCGGGCCGGTTATGAGAAGCGGGTTCCGCATATTCGTTTCGGCCATGCAAATAGTCGAGCGCAGACTCACCGTTGTTGATGTGGGTGATGTGACATGCGCGCCTCGCTTCAGAGGCGCCACCCGCCGACGACAGAAGGTTCCGGCGAACGAGCTCTGCGTGATCCTCGTCGTCTTCAACGAGCAGGACTTCGATCGTCTCCGCTTTCGTGTACGTCAAGGGCGCTGAAACACTCTGGAAGCGGAGAATGCTAACAGACCGCGCCGAGGCCCTCCGGCCGATCCTAAGCCGACTCGAACAAGGCAGTGAGGGCTAGATCGGACACGCTGGCGGCGAGCGCCACCATCAGCAGGATGCGCGCCTTCTGCCCCACGAGGTTGCCGCCCATCACACAGCCGAGCTGGAGGAGATGTGCCCCCCCGCCTTCGTAGCCGTAGAGCGGAGCGACGGACCCGGCACCGCAGCGCGATGTGATGATCACGGGCACATGCCCGGCAATCGCTTCCTTGATCGCGGGGATGGCGAGCGGCGGAACATTGCCAGCACCGGTTCCTTCAATCACCAGACCGCGCGCGCCACCGAGAAGCGAGGCGCGGATCAGTCGATCGTCGGATCCGGCGGCCATGACGTGGAGGTCGACTCTCGGATCGATGGAGCCGGTCTGGATGAATCTGCGACGGACCGCGCCGCGCACAAAGCGAACACCGCTCCGATCGAGGATCGCAACCGGACCGATCTCGCTCTTGAAGGCGCCGAGGCTCTGCGTATGCGTCTTGACCGCTTCGCTTGCGGCGAGGATCTCTTCGCCCACCGCGATCAGGACGCCGTGTCCTCGGGCCTGGGGATTGGCCGCGGTATTCACCGCGATGAGAAGGTTGGAAGGCGCGTCCGAACCTGCTTCGCCGAGTGTGCGCATGGCACCGCAGAAGACCACCGGCTTCTCGCTGTCGGTGGTCAGGTCGACCAGAAACGAGGTCTCTTCGATCGTATCCGTGCCGTGAGCGACCACCACGCCGTCGATCGAAGGATCGGCGAGGTGCGCTTCGATGCGCTTCTTGAGGCTCCACATCCACCGCGGGCCGACATGCGGCCCCGGGAGACGCGCGTAGTCTTCAAGGGTGAGGCGCGCGACCTGACGGAGGCCCGGGACGTGCGCGACGATGTCTTTGCCCGAGAACATGGGCACGGCCGCATGGGTCGTGGGATCGATCTTCATGGAGATCGTCCCGCCCGTGAACATTACGTGGACGCGCGGCTTCGGGGGGCGGGAGGTTCGCGGCGCGGCCTTGGCCGCTGTCTTTGTCTTAGCCGTTTTCTGGGCACCGGGCTTGGAAGGCATCCGCTACGCGTTCCACAGAGGCTTCATGTTGTCGACGTACTTGAAGCCCGTCCCGGTGTTGAAGATGACGACCGAGTCGTCTGGGGAGAGATGGCCAGAAGCTTTCAGCTTCATTGCAGCCGTGACGCAGGCGCCGCCTTCGGGAGAAACGAACAAGCCTTCCGTGCGCGCGATGAGCTTCACGCCCTGGATGATCTCCATCTCGCTGACCGCTAGGGCGGCCCCATGACTCTCGCGCAAAGCGCGCAGAATCAGGAAGTCACCGAGAGCCTTGGGAACCCGAAGGCCGTGGGCGAGTGTGGTCGCCCCTTCCCACATAGGTGCGTCTTCCTTGCCCTCCTGGAACGCCTTTACGATGGGGGCGCAGCCATCGGCCTGGATGGCGTACATCCTCGGGCGCTTGGGGCCGATGAAGCCCATGGCTTCCATCTCTTCAAAGGCCTTCCACATGCCGATGAGGCCGGTGCCGCCGCCGGTCGGGTAGAGGATGGCGTCGGGCAGCGTCCACGCCATCTGCTCGGCGATCTCGTAACCCATCGTCTTCTTGCCTTCGACGCGGTAAGGCTCTTTGAGCGTGGCGCATTCGTACCAGCCGTGCTCCTTCGCGAGACCGGCGCAGATGCGGCCGGCGTCGGTGATCAGTCCATCGACGGTTTCGACGTGCGCTCCGTACGACAGCGTTTCCATCAGGAACACTTCGGCGATGTCCTTCGGCACGAAGACATGAGCCTTCATGCCGCCACGAGCGGCGTAGGCGGCGAGCGCGCTGCCCGCGTTTCCCGCAGATGGCAGACACACATCGGTAGCACCCAGAGCCTTCGCCATCGACACGGCGAGGGCGAGCCCACGGGCCTTGAACGAACCGGTTGGATTGCCGCCTTCTTCCTTCACCAGCGCCTTGGGAAGACCGAGAGCCTTGCCGAGCGTCGGTGTTTCGAGGAGCGGCGTCATCCCCTCGCCGAGACTCAGGCGATGCTCGGGGTTCTCAACCGGCAGGACTTCCCGGTAGCGCCACAATGTCTTCTCGCGCAGCTCGAGGTGACCGGGTCGCATCTCGAGCGCCGCGGCCGCAAGGTCGTAGCGCGCAAAGAGCGGTGCGCCGCACGTACACAGGTTGAGGCGCTGACCCTTTTCGTAGGTCTTGTCGCACTTCGTGCACGCGAGATGAGTGAATGCCATGGTGATTCTCCAGCAGTCCTTTTGTCGCTCTAGACGTGGAGGACTTCGGCTTCCTTCGCCTTGAGCATCTCGTCGACCTTGGAGATGACCCCGTCGGTGATCTTCTGGATCTCCGCTTCGGCGTGCTTCTCTTCATCCTCGGAGATTTCAGAATCCTTCTTCATCTTCTTGACATGATCGTTGGCGTCGCGTCGCACGTTGCGGATGGCGATCTTGCCCTCTTCCGCGGCCTTGTGCGCAAGCTTGACCAGACCCTTGCGTCGCTCCTCGGTGGGCGAGGGGATCGGGATACGGATGATCTTGCCGTCGTTCGCGGGATTGAGATCGAGGCCCGAGGTGCGGACGGCCTTCTCGATGACCGCGAGCAAACCCGCATCCCACGGTTGGATGGTGATGAGCGAAGGATCGGGCACGGCGATGTTGCCGACCTGATTGAGCGGCGTCATGGTGCCGTAATAGTCGACCTTGATGGTATCCAGCATCGACGCGTTCGCGCGTCCGGCCCGCAGGGAGGAGAACTCCTTGCGCACCGACTCCAGGCCGCTTTCCATGCGCTGCCTCGCATTGTCGATCGTTTCTTTCACTGTAGCCATGATTCTGGGGCTCTCCTAGAGGTAATCATCAGGTGGTGATGCGCCGTCGCGCCCGGAGCTCGGGCCTCAACGACGGTGTGAGCTAATCGCAGACGAGGGTTCCCACTTTTTCGCCGGTCAGCACGCGCTTCAAGAAACCCTTTTTCTTGATGTTGTAGACGACGATGGGAAGCTTGTTTTCCATGGCGAGGGCGATCGCGGTCTTGTCCATCACCTTGAGTCCCTTCTGGATCACGTCGATGTACTTGATCTCCGCGAACTTCTTCGCCTGGGGGAATTTCAGCGGGTCGCGGTCGTAGATGCCATCCACACGTGTGCCCTTGAGAATGACTTCCGCCTTGATTTCAGTCGCGCGGAGCGCGGCCGCGGTGTCCGTGGAGAAGTAGGGGTTACCGGTGCCCGCGGCGAAGATCGCGATGCGACCCTTCTCGATGTGGCGGATGGCGCGCCGACGGATGAAGGGCTCGGCGACCTGGCGCATCTCGATCGCGGACAAAACGCGGGTCGCAAGACCGGCACGTTCCATCGCGTCCTGCAACGCCAGACCATTGATCACGGTGGCGAGCATGCCCATGTGATCGGCCGAGACGCGGTCCATGCCGTAGGCCGCATCGGAGACGCCGCGAAAGATGTTTCCGCCGCCCACAACGATGCCCATTTCAACGCCCATGCTGTGGGCCTCGCGGATCTCCTCAGCGAGGTAGTCGGCGAAGGCCCGGTCGATGCCGAAGGTCTTGGCTCCGAGAAGTGCTTCTCCAGAAAGCTTAAGGAGAACGCGCTTATAGACAGCCTTTTTGGGAGCGTTCCCCTCGTTTTCGCGGCTTGCTTTGGATGCGGGCCTAGGTCCGCCTGGCGATGGGTTTCTTGGGGCCGATTTCGATTTCGCCATGCCCCTAAGGCTACTCGGTTGGAGCGGCCGGTGTCGCGTCGCCGACGCGGAAACGTGCGAAGCGGCGAACAAGAATGTTCTCCTTGATGATTGCGACCTTCTCCTGAATGAGCTGGCCAATGCTGATCTTCGGATCCTTCACGAAAGCCTGCTCGAGCAGGCACTGCGTGGCGTAGAAATCCTTCAGCTTGCCCTCGGCGATCTTCTCGGCGACGTTCGCGGGCTTCCCTGCGGCAACCGCCTGCGCCGTGTAGATCTCCTTCTCCTTGGCCACGGTCGCTTCGGGAACTTCTTCCTTGGTGATGTAGGTGGGAGCGGCGGCCGCGATGTGCATGGCGATGTCGCGCACGAGCGCCTGGAAGTCTTCGTTCTTCGCGACGAAGTCAGTCTCACAGTTGATTTCGACGAGCACGCCGACCTTGGCGCCGGGATGGATGTAATGGCCCACGATGCCTTCGCTGGCGGTGCGGCCCGAGCGCTTGGCGGCGGCGGCGAGGCCCTTCTTGCGAAGGACTTCCTGCGCTTTGGTCATGTCGCCTTCCGCTTCGACGAGCGCGCTCTTGCAGTCCATCATTCCGGCTCCGGTCTGTTCACGGAGGACTCGGACGGATTCAGCGGTGATATTCATGGGTCTCCTGGCTTTGGTCCCAGGGCTTGTTCCACAGTGTGGTTAGCCTTGGGTCGATTGAAAAAGAACTGACAAATAGATGCCCCCTGTTGGGTTCCCGAGGGCTGGTTGCCATCGAGAACTCAAAGGGGGCGTTTGAGTCCGACCGGTATGGGCAGCTCTTGCGAGCCCCTCCGCTCGTTTAACTAGACGGTGACGTCGGCCGCCGGCGTTTCTTTTGCCGCGTTGGCGGCCACGGCGGCCGCAGCCGCTGCGGCGTTGGCGGCATTGGCGGCATTGGTCGCAGCCGTGCGCGCGCGCGCGGTGGCGGCCATGTCGGCAGACTTCGCATCACGCAGGCCACGGCCGGCGATCACGGCATCGGCCATCTTGCTCGCGAAGAGCCGGATGGAACGAAGCGCGTCGTCGTTTCCGGGGATCACGTAGTCCACGAAGTCGGGGTTGCAGTTGGTGTCGACGATGCCGACCACCGGGATGCGCAGTTTGCGGGCTTCGGCCACGGCAATCGCCTCGTTCTTCGTGTCGACCACGAAGATGACGTCGGGCAGAACCTTCATGTTGCGGATGCCCTTGAGGTTCTTGTCGAGCTTCACCTGCTCCTTGGCGAGACCGGCGAACTCTTTCTTGGTCAGCCGATCCTGGCGACCTTCGGCGAGCATCATCTCGATCTGCTTCAGGCGGTCGATGCTCTTCTTCACCGTGGTGAAGTTGGTGAGCAGTCCGCCGAGCCAGCGCTCGTTGACGAAGGGGGAATTGGAACGAACCGCTTCTTCCGCGACCACGTCCTGAGCCTGACGCTTGGTGCCGACGAAGAGGATGGTGCCGCCAGAAGCCGCGACATCATGCACATAGCGAAGAGCTTCGCCGAACATGGTCTGGGTCTTCTGGAGGTCGACGATGTAGATACCGTTGCGCTCGCCGAAGATGTATTCGCGCATCTTGGGATCCCAGCGACGGGTCTGGTGTCCGAAATGGACACCGGCTTCGAGCAGTTCCTTGATGTCGACCATCGAGACGGCATTGAGGGAGGTCGCAGGGATCTGCGGAACGGCGGGAACGGATGTGGACGGGGTAGTTTCCATAAAAGTCTTTCTTAACGCTTCGAGAACTGGAAGCGGGCGCGGGCGCCCTTCTGACCGTACTTCTTTCGTTCCTTGATGCGCGAGTCGCGCGTCAGGAGGCCCTCTTTGCGAAGGCGAACTCGGAATTCCTCGTTGAGATCGAGGAGGGCTCTGGCGATGCCATGACGGATCGCGCCAGCGCGCGCAGCGACGCCGCCGCCATCTACGGTCGCGACAACGTCAAATTTTTCGAGGGTCTCGGTCGCCACGAACGGCTGGCGCACGATCATCTTGAGGGTCTCATGGCCGCCGAAAAATTCGTCGAGGCTCTGGTCGTTCAGGGAGAAGCCGCCCTTGCCGGGACGGAGGTGCACGCGGGCGACGGCGGTCTTGCGCTTGCCGGTGCCGAGGTTTTCAGTGATTGCTGGAGTAGCCAAGGTAGTTCTCTTCTGTTCGCTCTAGTTACTTCGCCGAGACGGCCGAGGCGTGGCCGACCGCAATGGTCTGGGGACGCTGAGCGGCGTGACGATGCGCGCTGCCCGCGTAGACCTTCAGTTTGGTGTACATCGCGTTGCCGAGCTTTGTCTTCGGGAGCATTCCCTTGATCGCTTCTTCGACCGCGCGGACCGGCTTCTTTTCGATGACGTCCTTGGCCTTGATCTCGCTCAAGCCGCCCATGTAGCCGGAGTGCCGACGATAGAGCTTGCCTTCGAGCTTGCGGCCGGTGAAGGCCACCTTCGCCGCGTTCACCACGATCACGTGATCGCCGGTGTCGAGGAATGTCGTATAGGTGGGCTTGTGCTTGCCGATCAGGAGGCGCGCGGCTGTGCTCGCGAGACGGCCGATGACGATGTTCTCTGCGTCGAGCAGGAACCAGTCGCGTTTGATGTCTTTTGCGGAAGGGACGAAGGTCGCCATTTCAGTAGTCTTTGGGTCTTCTTAGGTTCGAAAAAGATTCGGATCGCGGGCCTTGGAACCCTGGCCCATCA
>JBDSLN010000173.1:0-3138 GCA_039916365.1 Vicinamibacteria bacterium | reverse complement strand
CGCACCGATGGCCCCGCTTACTTCGTGAGTCGTTCTACCTTGATGACCGCGCCACCCTTTGAACGGACGATGCGAATATCCGCGCGACCATCGCCATCGCGGTCAATTTCCTCAGCTTCGAGATAGCCGGCGGTCCAAATCTCGACGCGTTCGCGCTTCCCATCGCCGTTCGCGTCGATTTCGGCTCTGCTGAGCTTTCCAGCCACGAAAATCTCGAGACGCTCGCGTTTGCCGTCGTGATCGGCATCGGTTTCAACCCTGAGCGTGGACTTCGTGACCGGATTGATCTCAATAAAACGCTCGGCAATGCCGCCCTTGGCCGACGTGGCGTACCTCATCATCTGGCCTTCAGGGTTGTACTCTTCCCAGCGGTCGATCTTGCCGTCACGGTTCTCATCGATTTCGAGCCGATCCGGCGTGGTGCGGCCGGAGAAGAAAGCGAAGACATCCGGCTTCTGATCACCATTGCTGTCGAACTTGAGCTCTCGCAGAATCCCGTCCAGGCCGTACAAATACGTATAAGGCGGTTTTTCAGTGAGCCGCATCTCGACGCCTTTGGCGTCCTTGACCAGACGCCAGGGGGGCAGATCTGGTGCCGGAGGCTCACTTCCCAGTCCGCAGGCCATTGTGGCCAGAGAAATCCCAGCGATAATCAGGGTGCGCATGGGGCGATGATATCAACACGAGCCGGGACTGGAGCATCCGAAACTTGGGACAGATAGATTCACCGAGCGTGAATGAACCGGAAACCAATTCCGACGGCCGGGCTTTTGAAGTCTGGGCCCTCGGCGGAGGCAAGGGCGGGACCGGGAAGAGCGCATTGTCAGCGTCGGTTGGGTTCCAGCTCTCGCGACTTGGAAAGAGAGTGGTACTCGTAGACGCGGACTTTGGAGGCGCCAACCTTCATACGTGCCTTGGCATGCCCGCGCCTTCGATGTCTTTGTCTGACTTCATCCGCCACGGTGGCAGCATTGCCGATGAATACGCAAGCCCCACGCCATATCCGAACCTCCGCCTCATCGGCGGACGTGTGGACGAAGGCGCGGGGACTCTTCCGGTGGGCTGGGCGAGGCGCCTCTCAACCGCGTTGCGCGCTCTGCCCGTTGACGTCGTGCTGATCGACCTCGGCGCCGGGGTCTCACCAGAGACATTGGAGATGATGAACATCGCGGATCTCAAGGTGTTCGTGTCTGTGCCCGAGCCTAGTTCGATCGAGAATATCGCGAGCCTTCTCCGCAGCCTCTGTCTGCAGCGGCTCGTGCAGCGCATGCCCTCGGCAGATGTGCGGCGGCGACTGGCCGCGATTCAGTCCGGCCAGATTCAATCGAAGGTGCGCGTCGCCGACGATCTTCTTCGCGAGATCGAGACGATCGATCCATCTCTCCTGGGCGCTGCGCGCGCCATCATCGAGGAGATGTCGCTCACCCTGGTGACGAACCAAGTGCGTGACGAGGCGGAGCGGAAGTTTGGAGGGCAGATGGCGGCCGTCATCCGTCGCCACTTCGGCTTGCCCATGTCTTACGCGGGATTCGTGCACCACGATGATGCGGTGTGGCGGACGCTCCGTCGCGGGAGGATGTTCATGGTGGAAGCGAGCCGCTCCCGCGCCGCCGAGGACGTTCGGCGCCTGACCCGCAATCTCCTACGACGAGCGGACCTCTCTCCGGTTTTTTGACCGCCACGCTCTTCGGATTCACCATGAAAGACAAGAACTACTACGAAATCCTCGGGGTCGGGACGCATGTGGGATCCGGGCAGATTCAGGCGGCCTATCGTTTCGCGAGAAGCCTCTACGCCGGCGACGCAACTCCTACGTACGGTCTGCTGGAGCCGGCCGAGCGGGTACGAATGCTCGAGATGGTGGAGCAAGCGTACGGCACCCTGTCGAATCCCAATAGCCGACGTGAGTACGACATCTCACTGGCCGGGTCGGGGGCGACACCTCACCCCCCCGAAGCGCCTGCCCGTCCTTCCGAATCAAGGCGACCAGAAGGTCCTCATCCCACGTTTCCACCAAGCAAGCCGACGGAGGCCGTCGCGATGCCCCCTACGCAGGCGTCGATTGAGCCGCTGCAGGTTCCGGACATCGTCGATGGACCAGTGCTGAAGGCGCTCCGCGAGAAGCGTGGACTGTCGGTGGAGCAGATCGCCGCGCTCAGCAAAGTTGGAGGCCGGTTTCTTCGCGCTTTGGAGGAAGGGCGCCATGAGGCCCTTCCCGGGCGAGTGTTCGCGCGGGGATTCCTCATCGAGTACGCGCGCGCCATCCATGTTTCCGAGGGGGAGATAGTTGAGCGGTATCTGCGCAATTGGACCGGAAAGTAGAAGAAAGTGAGATCTCATCTGCCTCCCGCACTCCCGCCCCTCGTTATTGCGGCCGCTACGGCATGCTCGCCGCGGCATCCCCAGAGGCTCGCTCAGGCGTCACCGCGTGGCTTGTCCATGCTGTGCCTCGGCTAAGCTGAATTCGTGTTGAAGATTCCGCGCCTTCTCGACGCGGCCGAGATTCGCGTTCTCGGCGCGCTCATGGAGAAAGAGCAGACGACCCCGGAGCTGTATCCCCTTACCGTGAACTCGCTCATCCAGGCTAGCAATCAGAAGACGGCTCGCGAACCCGTGATGGAGATGTCAGAAGGCGCGGTGCACGGAGCGCTGCGTCAGCTTTTCGTCGAGGGCCTTGCCCAGCGGACTGAGGGCGCGCGGGTGACTCGGTGGCGTCAGAGCGTCGACGTGCGGTGGAGTTTGGATCCGGGACGCAAAGCAGTTCTGACACTGTTGCTGCTTCGAGGACCTCAGACGCCCGGGGAGTTGAGAAGCCGTAGTGACCGACTCCAAGTGTTCGCAACGGTGCGCGAGCTTGAGGACGCACTTCTCGCTCTGGCCTCGTCGCCTGATCCTTTGATCAGAGAGTTGGAACGAGGGCCGGGCCAGAAGGAATCACGCTGGACCCATCTCCTCGCCGATTTGTCCGCGGTGGAAAACCCGGTCAGCCCCGCGGTCCAGCGCTATTCATCTGACGAAGGCGAACAGATAGAGGCCCGGGTCGCCGACCTCAATCGCCGAGTGCGTGAACTTGAACGAGTCGTGGCCGGCCTGGTCCGCAGCGGCCAGCCTGTCGATGCTGCGCACGCCGACGCATCC
>JBDSLN010000172.1:0-4543 GCA_039916365.1 Vicinamibacteria bacterium | reverse complement strand
TCGACTTGAGTTCGTTCGCGATGTAGGAGGCGGCGAGACCCAGCCCCTCGGTGAAGGTGTTGCGACCCTCGAACTCATCGGACGCGATCGCGGTGAGCCAGGTCTTCAGCTCGGCTGCGGTGATGGTTCTGGCACCGCCCACGGCGACCTGCGCCTGAGCGGTCGAGTACGGAAAGGCCGCGATGCCCAGGGCAAGTGCCGTGCCCAAAGCAAGAACACGGCGCTTCGAAAGATGAATCATTATTTCTCCGGGTTGATGAGGATTCTTGAAGTGAAACGTTGGAAGCTAGAGCTGGCGCGCGGTGGATTCGCAGCTTGAGACATCGAACTTGCCGGGCGCTTCGATGTTCAGGGTCATGACCACACCGTCCTCCGCGATCAGCGAAAAGCGCTGCGAGCGCATGCCCATCCCGTACTTCAGGCCGTCGAACTCCAGGCCGATCTGCTTGGTGAAGTCGCCGTTGCCATCAGCCAGCATGACCACCTTGCCGTCGGCGCCCTGAGATTTCGCCCAGGCGTCCATCACGAAGACATCGTTGACGGCCAGGCACGCGATGGTGGCGACGCCCTTGGTCTTCAGCTCGTCGGCCTGTTTGACGTAGCCGGGGAGATGGAGCTTCGAGCAGGTGGGCGTGAACGCGCCGGGAACGGAGAACAGAACTACCTTCTTGCCGCCGAAGACCTCTGCGGTCGTCATGGGCTTGGGGCCCTCCGCAGTCATGGTGGTGAAAGTGGCTTCGGGCAGGCGGTCGCCGACCTTGATGGACATGGGGGGATGTTTCCTCGTCGGTCAATAGTGTGAAAGCGGACGGCGGACCGCTTGAAGGGTGTGCCGTGAAAAGACGAGGAGCATTGTAGTCGCGTTCGGCCCCCTCGTTTGGAAAGAGGGCCGAAGCGAGTCGACGGCTCAGACCAGGCTGGTCGGGATGATGACCTGCTGCTTGCTGAAGTAGCGCGAAGCCATGTAGGCGAGGGCCGCGAGGCCGCCGACCACGATCACCGCCCGGATTACGCGCATGAGGCTGATCACCCAGGCGATTCCGATACCCATGGCGGCGTACTGAACCCACCAGCGGTGCGGCGAAGTCACCACATTGATGAAGAACAACATCCCCAGAATCATCGGTCCCGTGATCAGAAACTTGATCGCGCGAAATGTCTTGTAGCCAGGAATCATTGATCTCATAGTGGGTCTCCTTGCCCGTTGCTATAAGAAACGACGTTTGGGATACAAATGTTCGAACTAGTCGCCCTTGGGGGCGCCACCCATGAGCTTCTGGATCTGAGCGACCGCGTAGTCGACCTTCATGTTGAAGAGCCGCTTCCCCAGCTCGGCCGTGGACTTGCGGCCGTCGCCGGAGATGCCGTTGTTGATCCGCTTAACGTTCGGATCCGGGGCCTGGCCACGGGGCAGCACCGGATCGCCCAGAGCCGTAGCGACAAGTTCCTTGCGGACCCAGCCTTTGTCGCCGCCCAGATAGAGCATATTAGAGGTGTCTGGGATGCCGGCGTGGGAGCTGACCGGGTAGTTGTTCGTTTTCAGGTACTCGTCGAAGTCACCGTTCGCCTTCGCGTAGACCTCGTCACAGAAATAGACGTGCTTGCCTTCCCCGGCGTGCTTCGCGTCCAGCTTTTCCGCAACCTCTTTCAACTCAGCCTGTCCGCCTCCGTGATCGCCCATCAGGATGACGGTCTTGAAGCCACTGAGCACGAGCTGCTCCGCGACTTCCTCGTTGATCATGGCGAAGGCTGCGGTGGAGAGGCCAATGGTGCCCGGCAGTTCAGCACTCGCGCGATTCGGAGAAAACGGCATCACCGGCGCCGCGATGGCGTTACCCAGCTTGAGTGCTATGGCCTTGACGATGGCTCGGCCCATCAGGGTATGCCCACCGTTGACGTTCTGGGGCCCGCGCTGCTCGGTGCCGCCGTTGTAGACGAGGGCGGTGGTCTTGCCGCCTTCGATGGCTTTCTTGACCTCCGGCCACGTCATCATTTCAAACTCGACAAGCGGTTCGGCGGCCATGGGCGTGGTCCTTTTCTGGGCAGCCACAGCAGGGGTGGTCAGTGCCAGGGCGAGGATCAGGGGAAGGGTTTTCAAAGGGGAGACTCCATTCATGAAAGCAATATCGAGCCCGTCCGCTCGAAGTGTTTTGGTCGGACGAAGAATACCGCTGGTTTAGATCACACCGCGTGGAGATCGGCGGTTTCGGCGCGCTTCGTTAAACTACGGGGATGCGCGTTGTTGTAGCCATGTCCGGAGGCGTCGACTCATGTGTCGCGGCCGCCCTGCTCAAGCAGGAAGGTCATGACGTCGTGGGGATTTCGATGCAGCTCCACGATCAGTCGGCCGGCCAGGGTTCATCCTTCGGCCGCTGCTGCGCGCTCAACGATCTTCATGACGCGAAGCGCGTCGCGTCGCAACTCGGCCTGCCGCACTACGTCCTCAACCTCGAAGACGCGTTCCGCAAGGGCGTGATCGAGCCCTTCGTGAAGGACTACGCCGAGGGGCGCACCCCGCTCCCCTGCGCGAATTGCAACACGGACGTGAAGTTCGATTCGCTGCTGGCCCGCACGCGAGCGCTGGGAATCGAGCATGTGGCGACGGGCCATTACGCGCGTAAGGACCAGAATCCAACCACAGGCCGCTTCCGCCTGCTTCGCGGGGCCGATCCCGACAAGGATCAGTCGTACTTCCTGTTCGGCCTCACCCAGGACCAGTTGGCCGCCGCGGTGTTCCCAGTCGGGAATCTGCAGAAGGCCGAAGTGCGTCGCATCGCGCGTGAGCTTCAAATGACCACCGCCGACAAGCCGGAGAGTCAGGAGATCTGCTTCGTTCCCGACGACAACTACGCAGGATTCGTCGAGAAGAACCGCAAAGATGCGACCTTGTCCGGCGGAGCCATCGTGGATCGAGCGGGCGCGCACGTCGGCGAACACGCGGGTATTCACAAGTTCACCGTGGGTCAGAGAAAGGGACTCGGGGTCGGGTCATCTGTTCCTCTCTATGTGTTGAACATCGACGCGGGGACGCGGGAAGTCACCGTCGGACCCGAGTCCGCATTGCTGTCGTTAGACGCCTACGTGCGCGACGTGAACTGGCTGTCAATGGGCGCGCCGACGCTGCCTCTTCGGGCCACCGCGAAGATCCGCTACCGCGCCAAGGACGCCGCCGTCACCATCACCGCCGACGCAAGCTCCAACACCGCCACACTTGTCTTCGATGAGCCGCAGCGCGCCATCACGCCGGGCCAGGCCGCGGTGTTCTACGACGGCGACGTCTGCCTTGGCGGCGGCTGGATCGAGTCGGGCGCGCCCGCGGCCTCGGCAGTCCGTTGAATTCCGACTACATCTCGGCGCTCAATCACGAGGTTCCGCTCGCGCGCTTGGGTGAGTTCGCTCCGCTCAAGATCGGAAACATCGAAGTGGCAGCGCCCGTGGTGCTCGCTCCTATGGCGGGCGTCACCAATCCGCCGTTCCGCTCGATCTGTCGGGAGTTCGGCGCCGGTCTCTATGTCAGCGAGATGATCACGGCCCGGCCGCTGGTCGATGGGAACCCTAAGACGGAACTCCTCGCGAGCTTCTCGCCAGATGAGACGGTGCGCTCGCTTCAGCTCTACGGTGTCGATCCGCACTACGTCGGCGAGGCGGTTCGGATTCTGGTCAGCGAGGGCCGCGTCGATCATATCGACATGAACTTTGGCTGCCCCGTGCGCAAGGTGACGTCGAAAGGCGGTGGGGCGGCACTTCCCTTGAAACCAAATCTGTTACGCGGCATCGTAGGGGCAGCCGTGAGATCCGCTGGCCATATTCCCGTAACCATCAAGTTCCGGAAGGGCATCAACGACGACCTGCTCACCTTTCGTGAAACCGGTCGGGTGGCCGAAGGCGAAGGCTGTTCGGCCATCGCCCTGCATGCGCGCACGGCGGCTCAGCTCTATGACGGCGAGGCCGACTGGTCAGCCATCACCGAGTTGAAGAACACCGTGCGAACGATTCCCGTGCTCGGCAACGGAGATATCTGGGAAGCCCACGACGCGCTCCGCATGATGCGTGAAACGGGTTGCGACGGCGTGGTCGTGGGCCGTGGGTGCCTTGGCCGTCCGTGGCTCTTCCGCGATCTGGCCGACGTCTTCGCCGGCCGCGAGCCGCAGGATCCGCCCAAATTCGGCGAGATCTCGGTCACAATGATGAAGCACGCCCGCGGTCTTGCTGGCTTCATGGGCGAATTGGCGGGGATGCGCGCATTCCGAAAGCATTCCGCGTGGTACACCAAGTGCTTCCCCGGTTCCGCTCCGCTGCGCGAAGCCTTGATGCGAGTCGAGTCGGTCGATCAGCTTGCCGAGACGATTTCCGTGGTCGATCCGCAGACGCCGTTTCCACCGGCGGGTGTTCGTGTGTCACGCGGCAAGAGCGGCGGAACCCAGAGAGTGGCGCTGCCTGAGGGTTATCTCGATAACCTAAACGACGCAACACCTCCTGGACCCGAAGCAGAGACGGCCGACTCGGGTGGCTAGAGCGTTGAGTTGGCGCACCGCATTGCGGG
>JBDSLN010000171.1:0-4035 GCA_039916365.1 Vicinamibacteria bacterium | reverse complement strand
CGACGAGAAGATCGGCGGCGCGCATGATCACGGCGGCGCGTTCCTCGAAGGGCCACGCGGACCACTCGCGCTGAGCACGCTTGGAGGCGTCGATGGCGGCCTGAACATGGGCGGCACTCGCCTCATGGCAGTCGGCCAGAACGTGGCGATGATTGTGAGGCGACACCGCGGTGAATGTTTTGCCGGTCTTGATCCTCTGTCCGTCGACCACCACGGGGATGTCGATCCGCTCAGAAGCCATCGACTTCAAGCGAGCCTTCAGCTCGATGCGCTCGGCACTGCCGGGGGCGTAGCTCTTAACGGGTTCGTTCCGAGCCTGGGGGACTCGACGGATGGCGGTGACACTCATTGGCTTTGCTGCTCCTTGATGTCTCGGAGGGACTCCGGAACGTGGTTGATATTTAAACCACTCACGAACTTCTTAACGAAGGCTCAACGTATGATGAATTTGACTGGTCGAAGCTGTTGACGGGCTTTTGCAGTGATAACGAGCACTTGACGGCCCTGACAGCAGGCGTCATTATGACGTAGGACTCGTTCTGAGGCTCAGTAGCCCGACCCGCGTTTTTTGTCGTGTGTCCCTTTGAAATCGGAGATTGTCCATGGCTCTGTCTGCTTCGGATCTCGCTCGTAGGACCGCCCTGCATGCGCTGAATCGGCTGGGATTCGGGCCACGCCCGGGGGATATCGACGCGATCCTCGATCGCGGCATCGAGACCTACATCAACGATCAGCTCGATCCCAAGGCGGATCCTGAACTCGCAACGCGGCTGGCGCCTCTGGCCAACACCCTGAGTCTGACCACCACGCAGGTCCTCGTGACGTATGCAGACTCGGGCAACGTCCAGGCGTCGATCCAGGCCTATATTGACAATCTGTACACCGCGAAGCTGATGCGCTCGGTTCATTCGAAGAACCAGCTTCAGGAGGTTCTGGCCGACTTCTGGTTCAACCACTTCAACGTCAACATCAACGACAACTTCGTTCGCTATTCGATTCAGTCGTACGAGCGCGACGCCATCCGCCCCAACGCGATGGGGAAGTTCCAGAATCTGCTCAAAGCCACTGGTTCCCATCCGGCCATGCTGTACTACCTGGACAACTACCTCTCAGTAGCGTCGAGAACCGTGAATGGGCGGCTCATTCAGGGTCTCAACGAAAACTACGGGCGCGAGTTGCTCGAACTTCACACCGTGGGTGTGGACGCGGGCTACACCCAGGCTGATGTCTACGAAGTCTCACGCGCTTTCACCGGTTGGGGCATCGACAACCTTGGCCGCGGAGGCAACTTCACTTATCGCGCCGCCAATCATGACACGGCCTCGAAGAGCGCTTTCGGTCTAACCATTTCCGCGGGCGGCGGCCAGGACGACGGGGACAAGGTGTTCCAGTACCTCGCCACTCATCCCCTGACCGCTCGATTCGTCTCGACCAAGCTCGCCCGCCGTTTCGTCTCCGACACTCCGCCGCAAGCGATTGTTGATCGTATGGTCGAGGCATGGCTCGCGAGCGAGGGAGACATCAAGTCCGTCATGCGCGCGATGATCGGCTCGCCGGAGTTCTGGTCCGAAGCCTTCAGCAGCGCGGGCAAGGCGAAGACGCCCTTTGAGTTCGCGGTGAGCACAATTCGCGCGGTCGCGGGTGATGTCACCTCGGCAACCCGCGGGGTGGTCGCGTACCTCTCCCAGATGGGTCAGCCGCTGTATCAGTGCATTCCACCCACGGGCTATTCCGATCGCGGCGGCGACTGGCTCAACCCGTCATCGCAGATCTATCGGATGAATTTCGCCCTCGATATCGCACAGAATCTGGTCAACGGAGTCACCGTCAACGTGCGCAACTTCGCGCCCGGCGCCGATGCTACGAGTCCCGCTTCTGTCGCGAAGGCCGCCAATACCGCGGTGTTTGGGAACACCCTCGGGGCGTCCACCATCGCGTCCGCCACCAAGGTCAGCACGGCCATCACAAGTCCCTCGTCCGCAGCGCGCGTTTCCGCGTTGCTCCTGGCGAGCCCTGAAGCGCAGGTCCGATAGGAGATCATGTCCATGTCTTTTGATCCGTCTCGTCGAATCTTCATGCGCGGCGCGTCCGCCGCGGCGCTCGGCATCGGCTTCGCTCCGTCCGCACTGATGATGCGCACGGCTCAGGCTGCGGTCGGCAGCAAGGTCTTCGTTCAGATCTTCATCCGCGGCGGCGCCGATACGTTGAACATGGTGGTGCCCTACGGCGAGTCCGCTTACTACGACATTCGAGGCGCGATCGCCATCCCGCGTCCCGGTCAGGCGGGAGGGGCGCTGCGTCTCGACGACACGTTCGGGCTCCATCCGTCTCTGTCGAGCCTCATGCCGTTGTGGAGCGATGGCCGTCTCGCGATCATCGATGCCGTCGGCAACTACGATCTCTCTCGCTCGCATTTCGACGCGCAGGACTTCATGGAGACGGGCACGCCCGCCATCAAGACCACGTCGACCGGTTGGTTGGATCGCGCCATCAAGATGATTCCCGGCTCGTCTGTATCCGAAGCCGTGGCCTTCCAGGCTCAGTTGCCGCGTTCGTTCATGGGCGGCGAGCCCGTGCTCGTCGCGAGCAACCTCACCACCTTCAACCTCAAGGTGGGAACTAATTGGCGCACCGAAGCCGAAACGGCTCTGCGCGCAATGTATGGCTCACGCACGGACGACGTCGGGAAGACCGGTCGGGAAACCTTTGAGGCGATTGACACGATCATTCGTTCGCCCGCGCTGTCGGCGGCGCCATCGAACGGAGCGGTCTACGCGAACACCAGCATCGGCAACTCACTCCGGCAGACCGCGGGGGTGATCAAGGCAGGCCTCGGCACCCGGACGATTTTCATCAGCCTGGGCGGCGCCTTCGACACCCACTCGAACCAGCTCATGGCCCATCAGACGGAGTTGCCGCGCATCGGCGATGCGCTGGCCGCGTTCGTCCAGGACCTGGGCGGCATGATGGACAACGTGGTGGTCATGATGGTCTCCGAGTTCGGACGCACGGCCTACGTGAACGGCTCGGCGGGCACGGACCACGGTTCGGCCAAGGCGGTCTTTGTTCTAGGCGGTGGGGTCCGGGGCGGTCGGATGCTCGGTCGCTGGCCGGGTCTTTCCGCCACCCAGCTCTATCAAAACCGAGACCTCGCCGCGACCACGGACTTCCGCGACGTTTACGGAGAGATCGCGCGGAAGCAGCTTGGCTTGACCGACATGGCGACGCTGTTCCCCGGCTACAACATGGGCACTGGCGTCAACGTTCTCGCCTAGCCCGGACAACGCGACCGGCCCTCGATCGCTCCCTTTCCAACTGGGCGCCCTTCGCCGCCCTCATCAAGGATCCACCGACCATGAAGATCAAGTTGAATCTGTCCTCCCTTGCAGTCGCCTCAGTGCTGGCGGTGGCGCTGCTGGCCGCTCCTGAGGCGCAGGCTCAATCCTCAGACAAGAAAGTCAGCTTGTACGCGGGTTACGCCTTTTTCAAGACTGACGACGTGAAGCTTCACGGTGGGCGACTCTCGCCGGAGTATCACCTCAACAATTTCGCTTCGATCGTCGGCGACTTTTCGTATGAGAGAGGCTCGGTCAATTCGGGTACGTCGTCTCTGACCACCTATCTCGGCGGGGTGCGTTTGAAGCGCGGCCTTGGGGGGATCAGCCTCTACGTGCACGCGCTGGCCGGTGGCGCGAAGACAACCGCCTCAATCAAGCCTTTCGGTGGGGTCAATATCTCCGTTTCTGACACTGGACTCGGACTGGATGGCGGCGGCGGCCTGGAGTTCAAGGCGATGACGAACCTGAAGGTGCGCCTCGGCGCCGACTACTTCCGCCGCAAGCTGGACGTGGGCGGAACGAAGGTCAACGAGAACGACATCCGGGCCACCGTAGGCGTCGTTTTCTAGACGCGTCGTGGCCCGCGGCTCCGCGGCCCGACCACATTCGCATCGTCGGGGGCGCTCCCGCGTCGGCACGGAACGGACAACTTCGGCATCGTGTGCCTCCTTGCTCGCTCATCTTCGCCGCTCCTTTG
>JBDSLN010000170.1:0-10692 GCA_039916365.1 Vicinamibacteria bacterium | reverse complement strand
TGCTTCAGTCGCGCCGAACTCCCCGATGTCCTCGGTGGATTTCTCTGCCGCCTCGGCGTAGCGCAAGGCACCCTCGATGTCGTCCGAACGAAGCTGCGAATCGACCAGGCCTTCGTAGAGGCGGGTGGCGAGACGTGGAGCAGCACTTCCAAACGCCGCGGCGAGAGCACCCCTGAATCGTGTGACCGCGGCATGTGTTTGGCCGCTGTCGATTTCCAGCCGGCCGAGCTCAATCATGGTGTGCCCGCGCCGCACCAGGTCGCCGCGTTCCGTCGATTCGGTCCAGGCTTCCATCGCGAGATCACGCGCGTGCGCGGACTCGCCGTTGAGGCGGGCAAGGCGGGAGAGCTCGGTCAGGGCGTCGATATGAACGGACACCTCCCCGGCATCGCGCGCGATAGACCGCGCCTTCTCGAGCGCATGGGTCGCTTCCTGGGTCGAATCGCTCTGGACGAACACCTGGGCCAGCGCAAATTCCGCGCGCGCCTGAAGCAGCTTCGCGGACGCGGCAGTCGCGAATTGCAGCGCCACGCGAGCCGCGATTTCGGCGGCGAGGAACCGTCCGCGCGCGCGATTCGTGCCGGACAGACCGAGTTGCGCTTCGAGCAGGAGCACGCGCGCTCCCATTCCTTCGGCCTCTCGGTTCGCGGCGAGGAATTCGACGTCAGCCGCGCTGACCGCGCCCAGACCGATCAGGCAGTGCCCGAGAGCCAGGCGGACGCTGGTGAGGAGGAGCGCGTCCGGGACTTCGGGGGAGAGGGACAGCGCCTTCCGGACGTCCACGATCGCGCTGTCGGGGCTCCCGGCCAGAAGAAACATGCGGGCGCGTGCGTTGAGCGCCAGCACCAGGGTGTGAGAGTCGCCTCGCTTCTCGGCGCTCGCGAGGGCGTCGTTCACGATGTCGAGCGCCGCGCTGCGATCGCCGAGATAGGCGAGCACTTCGGCATAGGCGAGGAAGAGCGGCAGCGAACGGTCTTCATTGCCAGCTTCGCCATCGAGGCCTTCCGCTTCCAGACGCTCGCGCGCCTGGGCCGGCTCGCCCAACATGACGAGCGCTTCGGCTTCGTGCGCGGCAATCTGGACGGCGAGGGCGCGGGGCACAGCGCCCTTGAGCACGAAATTAGGAGCAAGGGCCGTACGCGCGGCTTCGACCGCTTCATGGAGCCGAAGCGTCCGCAGGAGGAAGCGGGCATGCAGAAGCCCAAGGCTCGCCAAAGTTACGACGTCGCTCTCGCCCGCCAGTTTCAATGCGCGCCGGCAGGCCTCGAGCCCGGGACTCAGACGGCCAATCTTCAGAGAGAGATCCGCATAGCGCATGAGATGGGCGACCTCCTCTTCGGGAGGAACTGGCGCGGTCTTCGTCTGTCGCTCTTCGGTTGCTTCTTCGGCCGCGAGATATTCGGCTTCAAGCAAAAGGAGCGCGCTCGCGCGGGGCGCGGCGGACGGCCGGACCGACGATGGCGAGCCCTTGGGTGTGTTGTGCGTGAGGACGGGCTCAACCGGCCCGCCCTGCGAACGTGATCGCTGCACCGCGTCCAGCACTTCGCTGAAGTGTTCGACCGCGCTGGTGATCCGGTGCTCGCGGGCGAGTTCGAGTCCTTCCGCGGCGAACGCTTTCGCCTCGTCGAGCTTCAGGCCGCGCAGCGCGGCATCGGCGGCCAGGCTGAGCGCGTCGGCCTGCTGATGAAAATCCTTGACCCGCGCGAAGAGAGTCGCGGCACGACGGCCCATCTTCCCAGCGTCTTCCGATTCGAAGGCTTCAAGTGCTGCGCGCGCGTAGACGAGGCAGGTTTGGGCCTCGAGGTCATGGTCGCCGAGCCAGTCCTCGCTCTCAACCAAAGAGAGGACAGTCTGCGCCAGGCGACGAGAATCCTCATAGGCGCCGCCCGTAAAGGCATTGCGCGCCGCCGCCAATCCGTGGGCAGCCGCTCGTTCAAACAAACCGGCCACCGAGAAATGGCGGAAGAGAACGGGCGATACGCGATCAAGGCGCTTGGCGTAGCGGGTCTCAAGGTATTCCCCGTAGGAACGGTGGAGGGCTCGGCGTCGCACCTGATTGAGCGTTCGATACGTCGCATCGAAAAGAAGGGTGCTCGCGAAGGACAGACGATTTCCTCCCGTCACCGTGTCGTCGCAGAAGACGCCGCGCTCCATCAGACTTTCGATGATCGGCTCGGCCGAAGGGCCTAGGCCTGAGAGGTGCGTGACCTCGGCCGCATCGAACGACGCGCCGACTACCGCCGCGGCTTGAAGGACGGTGCGATCGCCGTCTTCCAAAGCGGCCACCTTCTCTTCCATCATTTTCTGGACCGAGTTCGGGAGTGCGAGTCCCTGCACGCCGCCACGCCGGGCGGCGAGAGTGAACTCCTCGAATCGGCCCTCGGGCAAGAGGCTCCTCACCAGTTCGGATACGAAGAACGGATTGCCGCCCGTCGCCTGGAACAGGGCGATGCCTGCATCCTCCGGCACGCGTTCTTTGCCGAGAATTCCCATCGCGAGCTGACCGCAAGCCACCGGATCGAGCGCCTTGAGTTGGATCAGTAGCGTTCCCTGATCGCCTCGCAGGCTCTTCACCATGCGCGACATGGCGTCGCCCTCACTCCCCCCGCTTGGCACGTACGTGCCGGCGATCATCAGTCGCGAAGAAGAGCGCCGATGAAAGACGTACTGAATCGCTTCGAGGGAAGCGTCTGCCAGATGCAGATCTTCGAAGAGCAGCACCAAGGGCTGGGCGCTGGCCAGACGGCCCACGGTGCGCGCCAGCAGGTCCAGCGTGAAGGTGCGATCCTCCCGGCGCTGATTCGGGCGTATCACCGCTTGCGACTCGCCTCTGGATGACTCGGCGATCTCCGGGAAGAGAGCGCGCAATTCGGGGAGAAGGTCGCCCAGCGCGTGAGCAGCGCGTTTGGGATCGGCATCGAAGTATTCGCGGAAGGCCTCACCGAAGCCCTGATACGGAAGGGCCGGATCCACGCGTTCCACGAAGCGCCCGTGAAGAGTCATGGCGCCGCGGCTCTTGGAAAGCCGCTCGAGTTCGCGCAACAACGAGCCTTTCCCGAAACCCTGCTCGCCGCCGACGAGTGCCAGTTGCGCTTCGCCTGCCTGCGCGCGGTGGAACGACTTCACCAGATCCTCGATCTCGTGACTGCGGCCGATGATCGCCGAGCCCGCGCGGGGGACCATGATGGACGCGGAAAGCGCGGTCGACGGATTCCTCAATCGCCGCGACAGCTCCCTAAGGACAGACCCGATTTCGTTCCCGTCCTTGGGACGCGCGGTCGCCGCCTTCGCCATGCAGGCGAGCACAATGTTTTCGGTCTCGATGTCCACCAGCGACGCAAGGAGGCCGGGCGGCTCAGGTTCCGAATGGACGATCTTGTAGAGCACCGTCTGGGTGTCGCCCGCGAAGGGCAGCTTGCCGGACAGCGCCTCGAAGAGAACGACGCCGAGGGAGTAGATGTCGGCGGCCGGAGAACTGGACGAGTCGAGAATCGATTCCGGCGGCAGGTACGCGAGCGTCCCGACGATGATGTCGGACTTGGTCATGCGCGAGTCCTTCGGACCAAGTGCAATGCCGAAGTCCATGAGCTTCGCACGCCAGTCGTCGCCCTCGCGGGTGACCATGATGTTCTCGGGCTTGATGTCGCGATGAACGATGCCGCGCTGATGCGAGTAGTTCAGCGCTTCGGCCACCTGCGCGCCGATCTCGAGCACTTCGAAAGGTTTGAGTGTTTCGTCCTTCTGGACCGCGCGCAGCGTCTTGCCTTCGACAAACGGCATGACGAAGAAGAGGTTGCCTTCGAAGTCCGCGAAGTCGTAGATGGGGACGATGCCTGGATGGTCGAGCTTGGCGACGGCGCGCGCCTCTCGCTCGAAGCGTTCGCGCTGGTCGCCCTGCAGGCTGCCCGAGGTGAGCATCTTGATCGCGACTTCCCGTTCGAGAACGGGGTCGAGCGCCAGATACACCACTCCCATGCCCCCTCGACCGACCTCTCGGAGGATTTCGTATCTCGACGCGAGTTTGCGACCGATCACAGAGTGCTAGCTAAACAAGTACGATATTTAGAGTTGCTTAAGCGAGGGCAATCAATAGTTCGAGATGATACCTGCCGCCGGGGTCCGGAAAACGGCAAGCTAGGTTGGTGGAGCGGTGAGCAGGCCTACGAGACGCCTCGGGCCCGCAACTTCGGCCACCAAATGCCCTCCCACCAAGAGTGGTGGCGAAAGAAAGCTCCCGCCATACTTGGCTCGGCCAATCAACTTGACGGTTTTGGCATCGATCACCGCCGTCTCGTCCTCAAAAATCGAAACCCAGATCCGTCCCGCGAAAAGTATCGGCGAGGCGAAGGGCCGCGAGGTCAGAAGAACGCGATGCCGCATATCGCCGCCGCCCAGCGACACCTCGTAGTACACGCCTTCAAACGAGAGGATCCCAACGCGCTTCCCGTCGAGGTAGTCAAGTGGCCGGTGTTTCACCCTGGCTCCCACCTTGAACTTCCAGCGAAAAGACCCGTTTTTAGACACGGCGCGGACCAGACGGGTGCCGGAGCCGAGCACCACTCGTCCATCGGCGAACAGAGCGGGCGCGCCGAACTCGCCTTCGGGAGACTTGACACTGAATCGCTCATGGCCGTCATCGCGCGCGCGAACCACCAAGCTGCCCTCCTCGAGCGCGGCAATGGATTCGCCGGCGACGTCGATCTCTTGGACGTCCTTGACCGGAAGGTCGAATCGCACCTCGCCGGTAGACACCACGAGGGATGCCAGGCCAGTGTTTCCCCCGAGGAACAGACGGTTCCCATCCATACGGACGGATTGAACGTCACGGACGCTGGTCGTAGCCTTCCACAAAGCGTTCCCGTCCTGAGCGTTGATTCCGTAGACCACGCCTCCCTTTTCGACGAAAACCAGGAAGCCGGGCTTCGCCGCCACGAAGCCTGCAAGCTGCCCTAGCCGAGTCCAGAGAGGCTCTCCACCTCCTGGATTGAATGCCATGACCGAGCCACTGGAAAGTGCTGCAAAAGCTAGAGTTCCATCCGTCGCCAACGTACCGGAGAGGGCGATGTCCAGCGGCTTCTGCCACCGCGCGATGGGGGGGAAAGGCGGTCTCGGCGGAGCCACCAGCGCTTTGCCACATCCGCCTGCGAATCCGATCAAAATCAGGACGCCGGCGAGGCTCAAGTCTCTCAATCGCCTGCTTCGAAAAGGCCTCATCGCTAACTCGCTCATGAACTGGAGGAAGTGTAGTGCAATCAGTCCTATACTCCCCGCATTCGTGACGTGGGGCGGCGACAAGCCGGTCAAGACCCGCAAGATATTCTCTGGTCCGCCTGAGGTTTTTGATGACGCGAGACTCGATTCTCATCGTTGATTTCGGCTCTCAGTTCACCCACCTGATCGCGCGCCGTTTCCGCGAACTGGGCGTGTACTCCGAAATCATTCGACCGAGCAGTTCGCTCAAGACGATCCTGGCTTACAAGCCAAAGGGGCTGGTTCTTTCGGGCGGGCCGTCCAGCGTTTACGACAAGGGCGCGCCTCAGATCAGCCGGGAGATCCTCGAAAATCTCGATATTCCGGTCCTTGGCATCTGCTACGGCATGCAGTTGATGGCCAAGCTTCTCGGAGGCGAAGTGGTACAGGCCGATTCCAAGGAATTCGGCCCCGCCGACCTCGAAGCGTCTCCCCAGTCGCGTCTGCTTCGCGGGCTCTCGGCGCGCACGCGCGTCTGGATGAGTCACGGCGATTCCATCCTTCGTCCTCCTCGCGGCTTCTCGATTTCCGGCTCCACCTCCAATACCGCCGTCGGCGTGATGGAATATCCGAAGAAGGGCCTTTACGGCATTCAGTTCCACCCCGAGGTCAAGCACACGACCCAGGGGATGCAGGTTCTCGGCAACTTCCTTGATCTGTGCGGCTGCACGCGCGACTGGGATCCTGCGTCGTTTGTAGGTGACACGATCGAGCGGATCCGTCAGCAGATCGGCAAGGAGCGCGTGATCTGCGCGCTCTCGGGTGGCGTCGATTCCGCAGTGACTGCGGTGCTTGTCCATCAGGCGGTGAGATCACAGCTGACCTGCGTGTTCGTCGACAATGGTCTGCTTCGCAAGGATGAAGCGATCCAGGTCAAGGAACGCTTTGAGGCGAAGCTGGGCCTGCCCCTGATTTGCGTCGACGCGTCGAAGCGTTTCGAGAAAGCGCTCAAAAACGTCACCGATCCGGAAAAGAAGCGGAAGATCATTGGCAAAGAGTTCATCGACGTCTTCAAGGACGCGGCCAAGAAGATCGGCCCGGTTAAGTTTCTTGCTCAGGGAACGCTCTATCCCGACGTGATCGAGTCCCAGTCGGTCAAGGGTCCCTCGGCCGTTATCAAGAGCCACCACAACGTGGGTGGCCTGCCGAAGGCGCTCGGGTTCAAGCTGGTTGAGCCTCTGCGCGAACTGTTCAAGGACGAAGTGCGCGCGGTCGGCCTGCGTCTGGGGCTCGAGGAGGAGTTCATCTTCCGGCAGCCTTTCCCGGGCCCGGGCCTCGCGATTCGGGTGATCGGTCCCATCACCCGGCCCGCTCTCGATGCGCTGCGCGAGGCCGACGCGGTGGTCGTCGACGAGATCCGCAAAGCCGGTCTTTACCGGAAGGTCTGGCAGTCGTTCGCGGTTCTGCTTCCGGTGAAGTCGGTCGGCGTCATGGGCGACGGGCGCACCTACGACAAGACCATCGCGATCCGGTGCGTCGACTCCGCCGACGGCATGACCGCCGACTGGGCTCGCCTTCCCCACGATCTGCTCGCGCGAATGTCGTCCCGTCTCATCAACGAGGTGAAGGGCATCAACCGCGTGGTCTACGACATCTCCAGCAAGCCGCCCGCCACGATTGAGTGGGAGTAACGAAAGCGCCGGAGGTTTCTTGGTCGTGACGTCTGGGTCGACAACGTCTGGGTCGACAACGTCCGAGTCGAGAGCGGTCGCAAGCCGCTTTTCGATGAACCAGATCGCCGAGGCGCTGCGCGGCCGCCAAGCGCGCCTCATCGATGGAACCGCTCACGCGGCCGCGGTCGCCCTCATTCTGCGAAGTTCCGGTGCGGGTCTGGACGCGCTCTTCATCAAGCGGGCTGAGCATCCGAACGATCCGTGGTCCGGACACATCGGCCTCCCCGGCGGGCGAGCGGAAGCAAGCGACCTCAGCCTGACTCACACCGCAGTACGTGAAACCGAGGAAGAGATCGGGCTGACGCTCCTGACCGATCGCGACTTGCTCGGCGCGCTCGATGAGACCCGCGCCACCGCACGGAGCAAAGCCATCGATATGAAGATCGCGCCGTTCGTGTTTATGGCCGAGAACGCGCCCGATCCGCTGACTCTGTCCGAGGAGGTGGCGACCACTCACTGGATCCCACTGATCGAGTTGTTTGACTCGGCAAACGTATCGTCGGTCTGCATGGAGCACTCGGGACAGACACTGCGCTTCCCCGCCATCGGCGTTAGAGGTTTGACCATCTGGGGCCTGACCCTGAGAATGTTGCGGAACTTTGAAGCGCTGGTCTCACAGCCATGAAGGTCTCCCTCTCCATTGCGGGATCCGACTCGGGCGGCGGCGCCGGCATCCAGGCCGATCTGCTGACTTTCGCGGCCCACGGTGTCCATGGAACAACCGCGATCACCGCGATCACCGCGCAGAACACGGTTGCGGTCACGTTCTGGCAGGCGCTTGAACCTTCGCTCGTCCGAGCGCAGATCGAAGCAGTGGCCGACGACATGGCCATCGCTTCCGTCAAGACGGGCATGCTCGCAAACCGCGCCCTCATCGAAGAGGTCGCGCGCGTTCTCACGGAACGTCGCCTTCCGAACCTCGTGGTCGATCCCGTGATGGTCGCGAAGAGCGGCGATCGCCTGCTTGATCACGACTCGGAGCGCGCCTACGTCGAGAAGCTGTTCCCCCTCGCTGCCCTGGTGACGCCGAACATTCCGGAGGCCGAAGCCTTCCTCGGTATCGCCATCGCGTCGGTGGCCGACATGAAAGAAGCAGCAGTTCTTCTTTCGCGCGTGGGATGTCGCGCGGTCCTCGTGAAGGGCGGACATCTCGCGGGCGATCCGATCGACATCCTGTGGGACGGCGGGAAGCTTCACGAACTGGGAACACCGCGCATCAACACCAAGAACACCCACGGTACCGGTTGCACTTACTCCGCCGCCATCGCCGCCTGGCTGGCACTTGGACACGATGTCGAGACGGCGGTTCGAGGCGCCAAGGACTACCTGACCACCGCGATTCAAGAGGGGTATTCGCCGGGGCGGGGCCATGGTCCGGTGCGACATCTCAACAGCGATGTGATTTCTGCGCTGAACCCCGCGATCGGACCCACCAAGCACGTGCTCTTCCGCCGCGATTAGTCCCGGTCACTCCTTCACAGGTCCTCAGAGTCGAGGTCCGGTCGAAACGTAGAATCCAGTCATGGATACGAAGGCTCTGCTCTCCCGACTCGGCATTGAACCCAACAACTCCGGCGGCAAAGGAGTGTCCTGGATCGCGACGCCTTCAGGCGAAGAGATCGTTTCAACGAATCCTTCGACCTGCGAGGTGCTCGCCCGGGTCAAAGGCGTCAGCGATGCGGAGTACGACCGCATCGTCGACGAAGCGGCTGAAGTCTTCAAGAAGTGGCGCTCGGTCCCCGCTCCGAAGCGCGGCGAGATCGTGCGGCAGATCGGAGATGCGTTGCGCGCGCAGAAGGATGACTTGGGCGCGCTCGTCAGTCTCGAGATGGGCAAGATCTTCGCCGAGGGCAAGGGCGAAGTGCAGGAAATGATTGATATTGCCGATTTCGCGACCGGTCTGTCGCGTCAACTCTATGGCTTGACCATGCACTCCGAGCGTCCGGGGCATCGCATGTATGAGCAGTGGCATCCGCTTGGTCCGATCGGTGTCATCAGCGCCTTCAACTTTCCCGTGGCGGTCTGGTCCTGGAACGCGCTGGTGGCCGCGGCGTGCGGCGATACGGTGATCTGGAAGCCTTCCGAGCTGACTCCTCTCACCGCGATCGCGACCCAGAAGATCGCCGACAAGGTTATGGGCGCGCACGGATTCTCCGGCGTGTTCGCGCTGGCGATCGGTGGTCCTTCGATCGGCGCGCGCCTGACCGCCGACAAACGCCTTCCCCTCGTCAGCTTCACCGGCTCCACCAATGTTGGTCGCAAGGTTGGCGAGGGTGTCGCTCAGCGTCTGGGACGGAGCCTGCTCGAACTCGGCGGCAACAACGGCATCATGGTGATGAAAGACGCGGATCTCGGCCTTGCCTTGCGCGGCGTCGTGTTCGGCGCGGCCGGAACCGCGGGTCAGCGTTGTACCACCACGAGGAGGCTCTTCCTCCAGAAGGACATCGCGGCCGAGTTCACCGCATCCCTCGTGAAGGCTTACGGCCAGATCAAGGTTGGCGATGCGATGGATGCGGGAACGTTGATGGGCCCGCTGATCAACGAACGCGCGGTGGCGTCCTTCAAGCGCGGCGTCGAGAATGCGGTGGCCGAAGGCGGCGAGATCCTGTTCGGCGGCAAGGTGATCAAAGGCCAGTTCGTCGAACCGACCATCATCAAGGCGCGCGCGGATATGAAGATCGTTTGCGAAGAGACGTTCGCGCCGATCCTCTACGTGATCGAGTTCGATACGTACGAAGACGCGCTCAAAGCCCATAACGATGTGCCCCAGGGCTTGTCGTCGGCGGTGTTCACCACGAGTCTGCTGACGGCCGAAGCGTTCCTCTCGGCGGCGGGCAGTGACTGCGGCATCGCGAACGTCAACATCGGCACGTCGGGCGCGGAGATCGGCGGAGCCTTCGGAGGAGAGAAAGACACGGGCGGCGGGCGCGAGTCTGGCTCAGATGCCTGGAAGGCCTACATGCGCCGTCAGACGAACACGATCAACTACTCGAAGGATCTCCCGCTCGCGCAGGGGATCGTCTTCGGGGCTTAAATCAAGCCGGCGAAAGAGCGAGGCGGCCCTCGATTTTTCTTACGCGAACGCTTTCGCAATCAGTTCGTCCTGCTCGCGGGTGTGAACATTGTTGGAACCAGGTGCTGGTGAAGCGCTGGCTTCGCGGCCGATGTATTTCGGGAAGCGGCTCTCGAACCCAGGCACTTCGCCGTCAAGAAAACGCTCGCGCACGAAGCGCCATGCGCCCATATTCGCAGGCTCCTCCTGAACCCAGACGATCTCGGCGGTGACAGGATAGTGGCGTAGCACGTCGACCAACTCGGCCGCGGGGAACGGGTAGTAGCGCTCAAGACGGACAATTGCTATGTCACGAGCGCCGCGGGTGTCGCGCTCCTTCATAAGATCGTACGTCACCTTGCCCGACGTGATCACCACACGGCGCACCATTGAAGGGTCCACCGTCGGGTCGCTCATGACGGGCTGAAAATGACCCTCGGTCAGATCCGCGAGTGTCGACACGCACTGCGGAGCGCGCAGCAGCGACTTCGGCGTGAACACGATCAGCGGCTTGCGCGCGCGGGAGCATCCCTGGGCGCGAAGCAGATGGAAGAACGACGCCGGGGTCGACGGATAGGCCACGCGAAGGTTGTCCTCGGCGCACAGGTTCAGGAAGCGCTCGATGCGCGCTGAACTGTGTTCGGGCCCCTGACCTTCATGACCGTGAGGCAACAGCAAAGTGATGCCATTGGTCTGGTTCCACTTCTGCTCGGCCGC
>JBDSLN010000169.1:0-8689 GCA_039916365.1 Vicinamibacteria bacterium | reverse complement strand
CAACTGCGGGGGGGAGGTCTTTGCGTGCGATGCCTTTGTCCGCATACGCGGCGGATGTAGCGAGGGCCAGTAGCAGGCCCAGTGTCTTAGGTTTTACGTTCATGGTCATGATCAGAAATCTCCTTTGATGTTTCTCTTTGGAAGGCCGTGATGGCTGCCCCGAGAGTCAGGGCAGGCGAAGCGATGTGTGTGCGCGCGGCAGCTCCTTTCCTTCATGAACGCAGGATGACAGAAATTGGGCGGTATGCCTCGCGAGCCCACCTTCGCTTCTGACTGGCAAACAGCGCTTGTTTCACCTACGCTCAGTCGGTTCCTGGGGGTGCCTTACCCCTTTCCAAGGAGACTCGGATGAAAAGTTCCAGCATCTCCACCTTGGTCACGGTGGCTCAGATCCTCATGGCGGACCTGCTGGCCGCTGGCTTCGTGATCCGCCGCCTGGACAAGTCGTTCGAGCCAGCGAAATAGCGGATGCAACAGGCGCAGGAGGCGCAATATGGATCGAAAGGAACATTGGGAGGGTGTGTACGGCAAGAAAAAGCCCACCGAGGTGAGCTGGTATCAGGCCGAGGCGACCCTGTCGTTGAGCCTGGTGAACGAAGCGGCCGCGGGTCGCCCCATTTCCCTTATCGATGTCGGCGGCGGCGCGTCAACTCTTGTCGATCAACTGGTCGACCGTCCATCGACAGACATCACCGTCCTCGATCTTTCCGGCACCGCCCTGCGAGAAACGCAGGCGCGGCTGGCTGCGAAGGTCGCACGGGTTCGATGGATCGAGGGGGACATTCTCAACGTCGACCTGCCCGAAGCAGGCTATGACGTCTGGCATGATCGCGCGGTGTTCCATTTCCTTACCGACGCTTCTGATCGACGACGGTATGTCGACCAGGTCCGGCGTAGCGTTCGCGCCTTCGGCCACGTTCTCGTCGCCACTTTCGACGCAGATGGTCCGGAGACATGCAGCGGTCTCGAAGTTGCGCGGTACTCGCCCGAACGGCTCCACGCGGAGTTCGGGAGCCCCTTCCACCTGATCCGCAGCGTTCGTGAGACCCACGTCACTCCCTGGGGCACCACGCAGAAGTTTGTGTATTGCCTCTGTTCTGTCGAAGGCAAGGGCCAAGGGCGTCACGCCGCATAGGATTCACCTTGAGTGCCTGCCTGGGGAACTGGGTTTGCCCCGAGCGTTGGCCCCGTGGCCGACCTCGTCAGGGAGTTGGTTTTTCGGCGGAACGCTCTCTGGATCGGGCCCTCGCTACGCGCTCGAAGCCCTGCCGCAGGTCGGGAATGCTCTCGCTGAGCGCGGCGAAATCTCCGGAGGGGAGCGCTACCGTGTCGAGGGACTCAATGCATTTAACCGTGGCGCTTCGAGTTTTCGAACCCAAAACGGCGATCTCGCCAAAGCACTCGCCCGGGCCGAGGATCGCGAGGCTCTTCTCCCCTTGTTCGCTTTCCTGGAGGACCTCGACCCGGCCGCGTCGGATCATATAAACGCGGTCGCCCAAGTCGCCCTGTCGGAAGACGAGTTGACCCGGCTCGAAGTGCTCGGGACGAAGAAGCGGCGGCGCGTCCAGGCGCAATTGGACGAGGTCTGGAGGCAGGACCAGGTCAAAAGCCCAGGCCGCCGCGATCTTGGCGCGACGGCCCCACCCGGGCATCTTCATGAGATAGATGGCTCGCCACACTACCCACGCGACGACCCCCGAGAGCTTGATCCCGAACATTTCCGCCACTGCAGAGCGGTGGCCGAGCGCTCCCATCTTCCCAAGACCCTTGAAGTCGTAGACGCGAGTGGGCCCGCCGCGGATGGAAGCGACAAGATTTGTAGCCAGCGCCGTAGCCTGCCTGGTTGCGTGCTGCGCCGTGGGCGGATTGATCGACCCGTCGGGATTTCGAACGACCGCGCAGTCTCCCAGTGCCCAGACGCCGGGCACTCCCGCGACCGCCAAGTGCCCGTCCACGACGATTCGCCCGCGTTCTTTCGGAAGGCTCGTGAGGGCATCCACGAGGGGATGCGGCGATGACGGGACCGTCGAAACGAGGGTTCGCGTCGGCAGGCGCCTTCCATCGGCGAGGATCGCCTCGGTGCCCGTGGCCGCCTGCACGAGGGTATTCAAAAAGATCTCGACCCCACGCTTGCGGAGAATGCTCTCGGCGAACCGCCCCAGGCTCTCCGGCAGTTCGGGCAGGATGCGATCGGTGGCGTGGACCAGCACGATCCGGATCTGCGCGGGATCGAGTGTTGGAAAACTCCGGGCCACATGCCGCACAAACCCATTCAGCTCGGCCGCCACCTCGACTCCGGAGAAGCCGCCGCCCGCCACCACAAAAGTCAGGAGCTGAGTCTGGAGCTCCGCATCGTCGTTCTCGATCGCCGCCTCCTCAAGAGCGCGAATGACGTGATGGCGCAAGTTAAGCGCGTCGCCGAGGTCTTTGAAAGGAAGCGCGTGCTCGGGAAGTCCGCGCAGCCCCCTGAAATCGGTCACGGTTCCGAGTCCGATGACTAGATGATCGTAGCCCACGTCGTGAGCGTGCGGTGTGAAGCCAGGAGCAAGTCGGACCACCTTCCGTTCGAGGTCGATGGATTCGACCTCGCGCACCCGGACTTGGGTCTTCTTCAGCATTCGGCGCAGCGGACTCACGACGTCGGTCAGACCGATCGTCCCGGAAATCACTTCTGGAAGGATGGGGTGGAAGACGAAGTAGTTTTCCTTGCTGACCAGAACGATTTCGAAGTCGTCGCGCGCGCCCAGCCGGTGCTCCAGTTCGATAGCCGCATAGACCCCGGCGAACCCACCCCCGAGAATAAGAACCCTGGGCTTCGTCCGTGTCGATTTTTCGGTGGTTTGGAGGTCGATGCGATTTCCCTTGCGACAGTGTGCGTGAATTCCGCGGTGGGCCGAAGAGTTCGGCTAGCTAGCGCCGGCAACTGCCGGAGCATTTGAATATTTTCAAGAGCGTACAGCCGAAAGGGTCAGGGAAACAAGGGGAGGACAGCCTCAATTTTCGCGAGCACACGCTAGCCGCCAGGCACCGCGCAGATCGTCGGCGACAGGACGATCAACGACCTGCTTCGCGCTCGACCCTGACGCTCGTCTCCAACTGCTGCCTCATCCCGGAAGGGGATTCTCGAAGTACGAAACGAATGACGTAGTTTCCGGCAAGCAGATCAGGAACCGTCACATGGAAAACAATGCGATCGAAGCCGTCGCGATCCCTCACTACACGCGTCTCCTCCACTTTCACCGGCATGAAAGCCAAACCGGCTTTCCCGATCTCGCCTGCGACTTCGACCTGAGCAGCATTCGTCGAGCGGGCGGGTCGCGAAAACACCACGACTTCGGAGGATCTTCCGGGGCGTAGCGTCACCGCCGCGTCAGGGATGAACCGCTCGTTCTCAATGAAAAATGGAATCGGGATCGGAGGGCGATCTTTCGCCTGGTATGCCACGACTGCTTTGCCCGCGGCGGGAAGCGTGAACATGGGAACGGAGACAAACGGCGTTCCGTCGGTGAACGCGGGAATGGCGACACTCCGCTGAATTGAGCCGGTCGCGTCACCTGTCCCCGCTCGTACTGCGAACCGCAGATCGGCCGTTCCAGGAGAAGCAGAAAACGCTGTGATCAACCGAAGTCCCGACTCACGCACCCTGGCTCCAGCTTTGCCGAGATCGATGGAGGTGTTGAGCGTCATCGAATCGACCACGCGGCCCGAATCCATCAGATACCCGTAGACCTGGACCGCGATCTGCGATCCGCTCGCCGCCGATGCGAAGGCGGGGCCATCGATTTGCAGCAGGGCGTAAACACGGGTCTCTCCTTCGCCATTCGCATAGGGCAGGGTCACGAGGTTCAGATTCAAGGGCCCGGTATTCAGCCCTTTGGAGATCGCTTCCGCGGCCTGAAGACGAGAGCCATCGGCGCTCATCGACGTCACGGCGGGGGTCGCGAAGTAGGTAGGTCGATGCGATACCGACAGACCCGGGCGCCGGATGCGCACTTTCAGCTTTCGAGGCTTCTCGCTCTTGCCCGTCGGTTCCGGCGCCTCGAAGGCAATGACATACGAGTGCCGACTGATCTGCTCGACCTCGCCAAGCAGCTGGCCAAAGTTATTCCCGGGAAGGATGGCGCGGCCGCCAGTGCCTGAAGCGATGTACGAGAGCGTGTCGCGTCCCGAATTCGTTTTTCGTAGCGTAATAATGTCGAGGGTCGGCGGCGCGCTCCCATTCAGAGTATCGCCACGAAGTGAGTCATCGCGACCGCTCTTGCTCGTGAGGTCGATCGGACCTTCGATGCCTGCGAGGTTGATCGTATGAATGACGACATCCCCTTCGCCCGCCTTTCGAAAGAGGTCCTCCAATCTCACCTTCGCTGGTCCGCTGTCGTCCGGCCGACCGCGGTCGATCGTGGGAGACCAGGCGTTCTCCGCGAAGCCGCCGGAGAGGAGGACAATCTGCTTCCGGCCGCGCAGGGGAGAAATCTTCTTGACGAGCTCCGCCATTCCATCGATGAAGTCGCTCGCCCGCATGAGGGAAGCGCTCCGCTCCACCCTCTCCAGCGCGCGGTCCTGCTCTGCACTGTCCTGGTCGGCGCGCGCATTGCCGCTCGTTGTGCTGAGGGAGCCGCCAAGCCCAAGCGGGTCGACCACGGATGATTCAGAGAAGCCGATGCCCGAGATCGCGCGGGCCGCGAAGGCGTGATCGCTCGTGAAGTTCGTCAAGACTTTGAGCCCCGCCTGATTAAAGACGGCGGTCGCGACCAAGTCGCCAGGAGCCAGCGCAGTCTTGATGAACTCGGCCGCTTCCTTGCGGACCCTCACGACCCCGCTCAGCGGCGAGAACACAAGATCGAGGAGAACAAGAAACTGACGAGGCGCCGCCGCCTTCACCGCGATGGGCAAGTCCGGAACCGCAACGTCGGTCGATACCGCCACGGGTGTGGACTCGCCCGCATCGATCGCCTGAAAAAACGCGATCGACGTGCGCTTGCCGTCAGCTTCCACCTCGAAATCGTCTGCGGTGAGTCCCTGAACTGACTTCCCGTTCTTGTCCGTGACGAACACGGGCACCGCGACGAGCGTGACGCTCGAACCGAAGATGGGCGGCTGAGCCGGCTGAGGAGCCTGTGCAAACGTGTTGGAGATAGGGCGAGCGATTCCGGTCGCCACACCGAATAGGAGGATCAAACGCGCGGGACTCTTACGAAGTGCCATGCCCACTCCTCCTCAATCTGCTTACGCCCAGTCTGGAGCGTAAGTGAAGCACGCGCGGTTTGCCAGTCAATTCGTACGACCCCGCCTGCGATCGTGGAGCGTAGGGCGAGAGTCAGCAGCCTGACGCGCCATCGCTCAAAGACGGACGCGGAACGGCGCAGGGGCTACGCGGCCGACCACCACGCATCGCGTGCTGGCGCGGAACGCGGCCGAACGAAGGATCTCTGCAATCGGGCCTTCGCGTAGGAGTCGCGCTGTCCGTTGGCGACCTTCCGAGCGTTGAGGCGGCTAAGGTCGGCACACGATTTTAGTGCCGCCCGCAGACGCCGTGCCCGGTTGCGGAGATCCTTCGCTTGGCCGTCTCGAGCGCGTCACGTTCGAGCACGCTGCCCGCATTATTGCGACCAAGATCCAATCGACGGTCCTTTCGACCCTTCGACGGCAAAGCCTGAGGACTAGCGCCCAGGGAGCGACCTTCTGACGGCAGGGGCCAATGTAGAACAGGCCGCCGGTGGACGCCTTAAACTGGTGCTCGGTGACTTTTCCTTTTCCCATCGACTCTGGCGCTCGTTACATCGAGAGTCTGCGCGGGCGGAACCTTCGCGTGTTCTTCATGGGCGAGCGCGTGGCCGAGCCTGTGGATCATCCGGTAATCCGTCCGTCCATCAACGCCGTGGCCCGAACCTACGATCTGGCGAATGAACAACCCGAACTCGCCACCGCTCATTCTTCGCTGATCGGCCGTCGCGTCAACCGCTTTCTGCATGTCACCGAGAGCGTCGATGACGTGGTGATGCAGAACAAGATGCAGCGGAAACTCGGCCAGCTCACCGGAACGTGCTTCCAGCGCTGCGTGGGCATGGATGCGTTCAATGCGCTCTATCCCATCACCTTCGACCTGGACGCCAAGCACGACACGTCGTATCACGCGCGCCTGAAGTCGTTTCTCGCGATGTGCCAGGAACAAAACGTGGTGGTCGGCGGCGCGATGACTGATCCGAAGGGCGACCGCAGCAAGGGACCGAGCGCGCAGGACGACCCCGATCTCTTCACCCATGTGGTCGAACGTCGGCCGGGTGGCGTGGTCATCCGCGGAGCGAAGGCTCATCAGACCGGCTGCGTGAACTCGCACTGGATCGTGGTCATGCCCACCATGCGCCTTCAGGAGGCCGATCGTGATTACGCCATCGTGGCCGCCATTCCCGTGACCGATCCGGGTCTTACCTTCATCTACGGCCGCCAGTCCTGCGACACGCGCGCTTTGGAAGGCGGCGACATCGATCAAGGCAACGCGAAGTTCACGGGGCAGGAAGCGTTGATCGTCATCGATGACGTGTTCGTTCCGTGGGACCGCATCTTCATGGATGGCGAAGTCGATTTCGCCGCGCCCTTGGTGGACGCTTTCACCACGTACCATCGCCGCAGCTACGTCTGCAAGACCGGAGTGGGGGATGTGCTAATTGGCGCGGCTGCGGCCATCGCGGAGATGAACGGTGTGTCCAAGGCGTCTCACGTGCGCGACAAACTGGTCGAGATGACGCATCTCAACGAAACCATCTATGGCGCGGGCATCGCCTCGTCGTACGAGTCGAAGCGCACGCGCGCCGGGAACTTCATCAATGACGACGTCCTCGCGAACGTCTGCAAGCACAACGTCACGAGATTCCCTTTCGAGCTGGGACGTCTGGCTCAGGATCTCGCCGGCGGTCTGGTCGCGACTCTTCCCTCGCAGAAGGATTTCGAGAGCCCGGAGACCGGGCCGATCCTCAAGCGCCTCCTGCGCGGATGCTCGCCCAACGACACCGACGCCCGCATTCGCATGCTGCGTCTGATCGAGAACATGACCATGGGCCGAAACGCCGTGGGCTACCTCACCGAATCGCTGCATGGCGCGGGCAGTCCGCAGGCGCAACGGATCCAGATCGAGCGAACAATGAAACTGGACGAAAAGAAAGGCTTCGCGAACGCGCTGGCCGGAGTTACGGAGTAGGCGTTCTATGACGATGCGACACACCACGAAGACCGGGCCGGTCAAGCCGAAGGCTCTTCCTCACTCTCACTGGTCGCGTCTGCTCACCGAATCGCGCAACCCTCGTTCTCTCAATCTCGACCGCATGGCCACTGAGAAAGTGGTCACGCTGCTTCTCGACGAAGACCGCCTCGCCATTGTTGAAGCCAAAAAGAAGTCGCGCGACGTGGCTTCTGCCGCGCGTCTGGTGGCAAACGCGATTGCCTTGGGTGGCCGCACGATCTTCGTGGGAGCGGGAACCAGCGGCCGCCTCGGCGTTCTTGAGGCGGCTGAATGTCCGCCCACCTTCGGCACGAAGCCCGAGATGATCCTCGGCATCATGGCGGGCGGGGAAGAAGCCGTCTTCCGCGCCCAGGAAGGTTCCGAGGACCGCGCCGACCATGGCGACGCGGCGGTCTCCGATGTGACGTCCAAAGATATCGTGATCGGCATTTCGGCCAGTTCGGTGACGCCCTTCGTGCGCGCAGCGCTGAAGAGAGCACGGACCCGGCGCGCCAAGACCGTGCTGGTGACCTGCGCTCCTAACACGCGGTTGAGTTCCCTCGCGAATGTCGTCATCGCGATCCGCACCGGCCCTGAAGTTCTGACCGGCTCGACGCGGCTCAAGGCCGGGTCGGCCACGAAAGCCGTGCTCAACGCCATCACGACGGCCGCCATGATCCGGGTCGGCAAGGCTTACACGAATTTCATGGTTGACCTGCGTCAGACCTCGAAGAAGCTGGAAGACCGTGCCCGCCGCATTGTCGCCATCGCGGCGAGCGTAGATCTCGTGGAGGCTGATCGCCTGGTCCGCGCCGCCGACAACGAAGTGAAGACGGCCATCGTCATGGGTCTTCTCAAGGTCGAAGCGCCCGCCGCGCGCAAGAAGCTCGGCACCGCTGAAGGTCATGTGCGCAAAGCCATTAACGGCGCACGACGAACGAGGTAATCCCCTGAGCGCCGTCCCGCAGGGCGCGCGGAGTTAGTCGATCAAATCGACCGTGCCTTGACGGTCGCGGTTCACGCTGAGGCGCAGAACGTCCGGACGCGAGTAGTGCCCGGAGGGATCAAAGTTCTGACGCTCGCGTCGAACAAATCCGTGATCGATGGCGGCGACGCGCACGCACTCCTCGCCCACCACCGGAGCAATCACCCACGAGCCATCGGGTGCTGCGAGACACGAACCGCCGTCGGTGAGGAAGTCATCTTCGGTGTAGCCCGCGACGATCGCGTCCCGGTGAAGTGTGCCTTGCGGAAAGTCGATCGGCCTCATCAAGCCTGAGACCGAAAGGACATACGACCGCGATTCTTTCGCGATGAAGCGCGTGAGGTCGTCGGTGTTCCGCTTTGAGCCGGGCCAGATCGCAACATGAAGATCCTCGCCCTGGCCATAGAGCGCCGCGCGAGCAAGCGGCATCCAGTTCTCCCAGCAGTTGAGCGCGCCGAGGGTGAACTCGCCGATGCGGTGAGTGCGCA